>CAVCDF010000046.1:0-15025 GCA_963600795.1 Anaerotignum sp.
GGACCACGTGTCCAGAGTGATAACTTTCGGAACGATGCTCGCGAAAGGCGCCATCAAGGACGTGGCGCGAATCCACGACCTCTCTATCGACGAGTCGAACCGCCTGTCCGGAATGGTGCCGGACCGCCTGAGCGAAAAGAAGGAGTGTGAATATCCCTTCAATCCCAAACTGGATGAACTCAAGCCTGGTTTCAAGTCCTACGAAAAGGACGTTGAGGTTGACGATCCTGAAAATCCGGGACAGAAGATTACCGTAAAGAAATGGTTCCAGAAGGGTCTTGAGGAGAAGAGCGTCAAGATCACCTTGAAGAACTGCTTCCGCCTTGTGCCGGAATTCAAGGAGGAGCTGGAGAACGGTTCCGACCAGGTCAAGGAAGTGCTTAAATATGCCCTGCAGCTGGAAGGCTGCATCCGTCAGGTAGGAATGCACGCCTGCGCCACGATCATCGGCCGAGGCAACCTGACCGACTATATCCCCATCTGCCTTTCCCAGGACAAGGAGACCGGACAGTACGTCTGGACTTCGCAGTATGACGGACACTACATCGAGGAGGTCGGAATGCTCAAGATGGACTTCCTCGGCCTCAACACCTTGTCGATAATCCACAAGTGCCTTGACAACATCAAGCTGCGGTTCGGCAAGGACATAGACATCGAGGCGATTCCGATTGACGACAAGCCGACCTACGAACTGTACGGCCGCGGAGACACCGACAGCGTGTTCCAGTTTGAATCCGAGGGAATGAAGAACTGGCTGCAGAAACTGCACCCTGAGCGTTTCGAGGACCTTATCGCGATGAACGCCCTCTACCGGCCGGGGCCGCTTGACTACATTCCGGATTTCGTGGACAGGAAACTGGGCCTGAAGCCTATCGAATACGACCTTCCTGAGATGGAGGAGTTCCTGAAGGACACCTACGGCGTGACCGTTTACCAGGAGCAGGTGATGCTTCTGTCCCAGAAACTCGCCGGATTTACCAAGGGTCAGGCGGACAAGCTCCGCAAAGCGATGGGCAAGAAGCAGATAGCCATCCTGAACGAACTTAAGGACAAGTTTATGGAAGGCGGGCAGAAGAACGGCCATCCGGAGAAGACTCTTGACAAGATCTGGAAGGACTGGGAGAAGTTCGCGCAGTACGCCTTCAACAAGTCACACGCGACCTGCTATGCCTGGGTCTCCTATCAGACGGGCTGGCTCAAGTGCCATTATCCGGCGGAATTCTTCGCCGCCAACCTTTCGTGCAACTTGTCCAACATGCCCGAGATCAAGAAGATTCTCGCTGACTGCAAGGCCCACAAGATCAAGGTGCTGAATCCGGATGTCAATGAATCGTATTCACATTTCACCGTGAACAAGGACGGGAACATCCGTTTCGGACTGAAGGGAATCAAAGGTTTCGGCTCCAATGTGGCTGACGCGATCATTGCCGACAGGACTAAGAACGGCGCCTACGCCGACATATTCGACTTTGTCGAGCGTCTCGGCGGAGTGGCCGGACGCAAGGCGATAGAGTGCCTTGTGTATTCGGGAGGCTTCGACTCTTTCGGGATTCACCGGAAGCAGTTCTTCCTGCCTTGCCGCAACGGCAACATGTTCATCGATGAACTTTCTAGGTACGCCACACTTTACTGCCAGGATGCGTCCGATTCCGCCGCATCGCTTTTCGGCGACATCGAGGAAATGAAGCCTGTCCGCCCGGAAATTCCTGAAATGGCCGGCGTGGAGGATGAGCTGGAACTGCTTCAGAAGGAGAAGGAATATGTCGGGATGTACATTTCCTCGCACCCTCTCGACAAATATGCTTTTGAAATAGACAGCTTCACGAACTGTGAACTGGCCAGCCTGAACAAGACCGTGGCGGAGTGCGAGGCTTCCGGAAAGAAGATGAAGGTCGCGGTCGCCGGACTTGTAACGGCCACGAGCACGCTGATGACCAAGACCGGCAAACCATATTCAAAGACAACCCTCGAGGATTACAGCGGCTCTTTCGAGCTTGCTCTCTTCGGCCGCGACCATGAGGCTTTCATGGGGTATATGAAGCCTCACGAGAATCTCTACATCGAAGGCGAAATTGAAGAGAAGTATTTCATCAAGCCGGAGGAGCGTGCGCAGGGCAAGACTTCTCCTTACGCCTTCAAGGTGAAGAAGGTTATGCTTCTGGGCAATGTGGCGGAGACTATGCTTTCGGCTTTTTCCATCAACGTTACCACTCCTTTGCTGAACGAAAAGTTCCGTCACGACCTCGTGAGCCTGGTAAAGGCCAACCGTGGAACCGTTCCGCTTAAGATGACGCTCTTCGATCCGCAGACCAAGTACAACATCGAGTTCCACGCCACGAAATTCAAGGTCTCCGTGACTACCGAACTTGTGTCTTCGCTGAAACTCCTCGGTGTACAGTGTTCGCCGGTTTTGAAATGAATTTAAACTGATTGTCGGTCATTAAATTGTCGCTTATGAATCTGAGAATAGGCAACGGCTATGATGTGCACGCTCTCCGCAAAGGGCTTCCTATGTGGCTCTGCGGTGTGCAGGTTGAAAGTGAAACGGGCTTTGTGGCTCATTCCGACGGCGATGTGGCCATCCACGCCCTGTGCGACGCTTTGCTCGGCGCGGCGGCTCTCGGGGACATAGGCCTGCATTTCCCGGACAACGATGACAGATGGAAAGGCATTGACAGCAAACTGCTTCTCAAGGAAGTCGTGAATATGCTTGCCGAGTCCGGCTTCGTTCTTGTCAACGCGGACATCACGATTGCGCTTCAGGCTCCGAAACTGCGCCCGTACATCGACACGATGCGGGCCACGCTTGCCGATGTCATCGGATGCGGTGTCTGCCAGGTTTCGGTCAAGGCCACGACTACCGAACGCCTCGGCTTCGTGGGCAGAGGGGAGGGCTGCGAAGTCTGGGCCACCGTACTGGTCAGCGGCCCGGAAGAGAAGGCTCTCTAAGAAAAAGGCGGCTCTTTAGAAGACGAGTGTCGCGCGGATAGGGTAGTGGTCGGAAATGAACTTCTTTCCGGCGTATTCCTTTGTGATTGTCTGGTATTCGGTGCATTTGCTGAAGCCCTTGTACCAGATGTAGTCGATGATCTTGATGTCGCTGTCATCTCCCCAGTTGTTGTAGGTGATGTTGTGGTCGGTCTTTTCGGCAACATCGCGTGTATTCTTCATAACCTTCTTGAGGCCGTCGAACTCCGGACGGTCGATTGTCATGTTGAAGTCACCGGTGAGGATCATCGGATATTTTTCCGGATTGATGCTGTCGATGCGGTCCACGATCAGTTTAAGGCCGTTCCTGCGGGCTTCCCAGCCTTTGTGGTCAAGATGCGTGTTCACATAGTAGAACTTCTTGCCGCTGGCCTTGTCCTTCAGCAGAGCCCAGGTCGCCGAACGGATGCAGTCCGCGTCCCAGCCCTTCGAAGGTGTTTCCGGAGTCTCCGAGAGCCAGAACGTTCCCCACTTGAGCATTTTGACGGTCTTCCTGTTGTAGTAGATGGACATATGCTCGCCCTTGTCCTTGCCGTCCTCGCGGCCTACTCCGAAGCCCTTGTAGTTCCGGCAGTGTCCGTTGATGAATTCAAGCTGCATTCCGAGGGCTTCCTGGAGTCCGAAGATGTCCGGCTTCTGGTCGAGAATCATCTGCTCGGTCGCAGGACAGCGGTTCTCCCAGGAGTTTTCGCCGTCTTTGGCAGTTCCGACTCTGATGTTGTAGGAGATTACGACGATGTCTCCGGTCTTGTCTTTCTTCGCGGAAAGGCTTACGGGCAGCGCGATGAGAGCCGTCAGGATGATCAGTGCTATTCTTTTCATATTCTTCTTTTTTTTATATTCCCAAAGTCTGTTGTCTGTGCATTCAGTGCTTCTGCAGGTGCTTCTGAGCGTGCCTTCAGGTGCATTGTCCTGCAAATTTAATCATTCATATTGATAAATTATGCTATTTTTGTGCGGACAGGTTGTGTGGACAGATGAGTTTGGATGATGAGAAATTAGGATGAAGACCAAATATTCTTGCATTATGAAAGTCATAGGAATCGGGGAGACAGTCTGGGACTGTCTGCCGGAGGGCAGAAGGCTTGGCGGTGCGCCGGTCAATTTCTGCTATTTCGCCCGGGAACTGGGGGCCGAGGCCTATCCGGTCACCGCCGTCGGAGACGACGCGCTCGGCGACGAGACCTTGAAGGAGCTGGAACGAACCGGTCTCAATCTGAGTTACGTGTCCCGCAACGCCTTGCCGACCGGCAGGGTGCTGGTCACCCTTGACGAGGCCGGTGTGCCGAAGTACGACATTGTCGAGAATGTGGCCTGGGATGCCCTCGAATGCACTCCGGCTATCCGCAGCCTCGTCTCGGATGCCGATGCCGTGTGCTGGGGGGCGCTTGCCCAGCGGAGCGAGCGGTCGCGCGAGGCTGTTATGAATATCCTGGATTCTGTCCCGGCTGCTGCTTTGAAGGTGTTCGACATCAACATCCGCGAGCCGTTCTATTCAAAAGAGGTGATAACCGAGTCCCTGAAGAGGGCCGATGTCCTCAAGTTAAACGAGGACGAACTGCCGTTGCTGATGTCGCTGTACGGCCTTCCGTCGGATGTCGATGAAGCCATCGCCAGACTTGTTTCTGGATATTCATTGAAGTATGTTCTGTTCACGCAGGGGGCGGTCCGCAGCGGCATCTACGATGCCTCCGGGGAGATTTCGTCTTTGCCGACCCCGAAGGTTAAGGTGGCGGACACCGTCGGTGCGGGTGATTCGTTCACGGCCGCGTTCGTGACCGGCCTGCTGAAAGGGGATTCCGTCGCCGCCGCCCACCGCCGCGCCGTCGATGTGTCCGCCTTCGTCTGCACCCGCTCCGGCGTCATCCACCCTCTTCCGGCTGATCTCCGGTAGGCTACGCTTTTGCGTTAAGGCCGCTGGCTTGGTGTCAGCCCCGCAATTCGGCTTGGTCTGCTTGCCCGGCGGGCTGCCGTGCGCGGAACAGCCCTTTTTGCGCACGGGATGGCTTCGGGCGGTTTGCCGTGCGCGGAACAGCCCTTTTTGCGCACGGGATGGCTTCGGACGGCTTGCCGTGCGCGGAACGGCCCCTTTCACGTACGGGAACCCCTGGATAAAATCAGGACGGTGAAAGGGAATTTGATCATAACACTTCAAAAAACTAAGAATATTATGCTGAAGACATTACCGCTTGTCGTGAAAGTCGATGGCATCAGCAGAAAAGTTGAGGTTGATGCCTATGACTTCAAGAGAGTCCTTAGAACAATAGAGTCTATTAAGGTGCCGATAAAAACAATATCAATCAAGGTAAAAGTTGATGGATCGGATTCCTTCACAAAAATCAAGATTGACGGAGAGGACTTCAGAAAAGCCATCGGGAAAGCCGAGGCCACCAATCCGGCAGATAACGATTAGATGAACGAAACACAGAAATAGCCTCGTCGGAACGCCAGATAGTGTCTTGATCCCATTCCGGCAATGTTCACGGCCGTGAAATTCTGTATCTGGATTGTAAGCGTCTCCGCTATTGCGTCTTGAGCCGTAACCCGACCTGAGATACCTTTGCTGACGTAATATGCCGTATGAAGAAGCGATGAAGACCATCTGGCGCCGGGCCGGCCGTATGATCGTGGAAATCAGCGGGACTATGATATTTTTTGTAAATTTGCGACAACCAAAATATTCAAGAGATATGAAAGGAACTTTGATAGGACTGGTGACGGCATTTCTCGCCGTGATTCTTCTGGCGGTCACTTGCCCGGACAAGCAGGAACATAAGGAAGCCATCAAGGCTATGGTGGGTGAGGCTGTGGATGAATCTGTGTCTGCTGAAGATAATGCCGACGCGAGAGGACTCATCGATGCGGCCGGCACATTTATCTTGTCGCCGTTGGTTGATGTGTTCACGGACTCCAAACTCAAGGTTGACAACTATGTGGTTGTGAGCGTGGGCCGGATCACCATTGACGGCGAGACTCACACGGTTTCGCTCGGCGTGCTTAACCACGTGTTCGCCTTCGGCAAGGACGAGGTCCGCAAGACCCTTCAGGGTGCCTGATGTCTTATTGCCTTAGTAGGTATGTTTTGTTATGTTCAGATTGTGTGCAATCTGAAGATATTCCATCGGAAGTTATTATGACAGAGAAAGATTTAAATAACTATCAGGGTTCCTTTTCCGAGAACGGTTTCTGGAACAAGGTCAAGAACGTCGCCAAGAAAGCCGGCGCGAAACTCATCTACATCGCCCTTATCCTTTACTATGAACTGACGGACCCTAATGTCTCCATCAAGGAGAAAGGCATCATCATCGGGGCTCTCGGCTATTTCATCCTCCCGGTCGATCTGATTCCGGACGCCCTCCCCGTAGCCGGGTTCACGGATGACCTTGCCGCACTGGTCGCCGCTTACGGATATGTCCGCACGCATCTGACCCCGGAAGTCATCAAGCGCGCCCAGGACAAGATGTCCGATCTTTTCGGCGAGGTCGACTACGACGAAATCAACCCTGACGAACAGTAAGGGCTGAAGATTCTGCCATTAACCCCGGTGCTGTTGATTCGGGTTATGGCTGACCAGAAGGAAGGTTCGTCCCGCTTAGAGGATGCCCGGTTTATTCCGCCATCTTCCAGCCGTCTACGGTGCGGGTCTCGGAGGAGAAATTGATGCCGAGCTTGATGATATGTTTGCCGGAGGCCAGGAACGGCTTGGCGTAGCCCTTGGCCTCTATCTGCTGCAGGGCGATGTCCGGACTCTGATCACGCTTGACTTCGATAATATAGATGTATTTGTCTGTCTGGATAACTACGTCGATCCGGCCGTCCGAGGTCTGGTACTCGGTCTTTACATCAAGCCCTATCATTCTGAACATCACCGACATCGTGTTCTGGAAGTAGAGTTCAAGGTCTCCCTGAATTTCATAGTTGTTGCCGGAGAGGAATGCGGTGAAGCGGTTCATAAAGCGCTCCACATCGCCGCGCCTGATGTCGTCAAGGAACTTGTAGACCGAGAAGTTCCCTTCAAGAAGAGCAGGTGCGAACAGTTGGCTGAGAGAGTCGAAGAACCCCCTTTTCACCTCCTGGTTAGGATAGTCGAGAGTGTAGGAGTACTGTTCCGGGTTGTAATCCTTTATCGTGAGATATCCGGTCTGGTACATCAGTGTGACAGGTCTCGGGTTGTCATAATTCACGCCAGTCAGCATCTCGATCCTGACGTCGTCCTGTGAGATATCCTCTATGTTTACTCCGCTCTGCTTGAGATAGCGGACAAGGAATGACGGCGTGCCGGTTTCGAACCAGTACATTTTGAACTCCTTGAAACGGAATGTGTTGATGAGGCTGAAAGGGTTGTATACCCCGGTGGCTTTCGGATGGAAATGGTAGCCGTCGTACATCAGGGCGAGTTTCGCGTAACATTCGCTGACGCTGAGTTCCTCAGCGTCGGCCAGCTCCTTCACGCTTCCGTCGAAATATTCCTTCATTTCGGCCTCGGTGATGCCGCAGATTCCGGAATATTCACGGCTCATTGAAATGTCCATCAGGTTGTTCAGCCCGCTGAAGATGCTCATCTTGCTGAGTTTCGTGACTCCGGTGAGGAAGGCGAAGCGGATGAATTCGTCTTTGCCTTTCAGGACGGAATAGACTCCCTGGAGCAGCCTGCGGAACTGTTCCATCAGGTCGTGGTCATCTATGTTGTCGATTATCGGTTTTTCATATTCATCAACAAGGACGACAACCCTTTTGCCGGTTTTGTTGTAGGCGGCGTCTATTATAGCGCTGAATCTTTCCGAAAGGGATTCATAGTCTTTCTCCTTGCCGTAAATCTTCTCCCAGCCGCTCAGGAGTCTGTCAAGTTTTTCCGTGAGGTCGGTCAGAGACATATAGGCCCCTCCGGAAAAGTCGAAATGCAGCACCGGGTATTCATCCCAATCCTTTTCGAGCTTCTCTATGGCAAGACCTTTGAAAAGCTCCTTTCTCCCCTTGAAATACGCTTCCATCGTGGAAATGAGCAGGCTCTTCCCGAACCTGCGCGGGCGGCTCAGAAAATAATAATTTCCTTCGCAGGCAAGTTTATAGACAAGATCTGTCTTGTCCACATAGACGTATCCGTCTCTGCGGATTTTCTCAAAGTTTTGTATTCCGATAGGGTACAGCATACGACCTTTGTCTTTAATCCTTTATATCTTCTTCGGCTCTTTTTCGGCTGGAGGCTCGCACCTTCTGAGGCCGCTCACGACAAAATTACTAAAAAATGCGCTGATTGTGAAAATCAATCATCTCCGGAAGACAGATTGAAGCTGCTTTTCGGGCCCGGACTCTGGTCGTGGCCTCGGAGCTGGAATCGTTATCCGGTGTCGGTTCAGATTAGAAATATTGCGTTGCGCTTGGCACAAAAAAGTTGCAAGAAACCCTTCTGCTTTTCTGTCCCTCGGCCCCATCGCCGTGGCGGATAAGCGGTTGATAGTCAGTTGACTAAGTAGTTGTCCGGTACGGAATTCCGTACCAGACAACTGCTGTTTTGGTTGATTATCAATAAGTTATCTGCCACGGGCGGGCCACCTCTTGGAGTTGAGAGTGTAACGGGAACGTTTCGGGGCGAGAGTGATTCCGTCACTCATAGTGCGGTGTGTAACGGGAGCGTATATGCCCGAAAGTGATCCCGTCAGGTGTTCCGCAGACGGATGGAGATGTAGGCAGACTCACACGACCTAGGCATTGCCAGTGCGGCTAATCAGTTTCCCGGGCAATAACATATTCAATAATTATTAGTATATTCGCCGAACCGTGCGGCGGGTGCAGGCGGGGTGAGAATATGCCCGCACCGCTTCCGGGCGAGAGCTGACTTGAGCATGGAGATACCGCTGATGTGAAAATAACGGAATGAGGCCTGGCGACAGCGGTGTCACAAAAACGGGTGCTAGGCCTTACGACAAAGCCGTTGAGGAAAGAAAAAATCTCTTTTATGAATATGAAAAAATCAATACTGGCGGGGGCCGCGCTGCTTGTCTGCGCGCTGGGATCCGCGCAAAAAGCCAACTACGCGCTGGCCGAAAGGTTCTCGGCCAAGAGGGTAGGGCAGATGGTCTTCTCCACGCAGGTGAGACCTAACTGGTTCAAGGACAGCGACAAGTTCTGGTACAGCTGGAAAACGTCGCAGGGGACGGACTACTACATCGTGGATCCGGCTAAAGGCACGAAGACGGAGATCTTCGACCTTGACAGGCTCGCGATGGAGATCACCGAGTACGTCCGCTACCCGTTCGACGCCAAGCATATTCCTATAAGAGACTTGGAATTGAAGGACGACAAGGAGTTCACCTTCACCATCGTGTCGGGCCTGCGCAACGACCTCGACACCACATATTTCCGCTACGACATCGCCTCCCGCAGGCTGGACACCACCTCGAAGAAGGAGCCTCTCTACCCGAGATGGGCCTCCGTCGCCCCTGACGGGACTTTCGGAGTCTACGCAAAGGGTTCCAACCTCTGGGTGATGGATTCCACGAGCCTCCGCAAGGCGGCAAAGGACGAGAAGGACAGCACCGTCGTGGAACATCGCCTCACTTCTGACGGCATCCGCCAGTTCGGCTACGGCTACGGCAACTATGCCGGCGACACGGAGACGGACACCACGAAGAGAAACTATCCGGCCGAACTCGTGTGGTCGCCCGACTCGAAGCGTTTCGCCACGATGAAGTGGGACACCCGTCCGCTCAAGGACTTCTGGGTCATCAACTCCCTGTCCAGGCGTCCGGAACTCGAGACCTACAAGTACCAGATGCCGGGAGAGCCTGGTGCGGTGGGCTACCTCTACCTCTTCACTATGAACGAGGCAAAGACCGGAGCGGAGGCGAAGGAGATCAAGTGCCGCGCCTTCAAGGACCAGGAGGTCGCCCTGCAAAGCGCGAAAAGGACGGCGGAGGACAGTTATCTTGAATATTGGAGGAACATCTGGCTGGGCGACAATGACGGGTTCTACCTCGTCCGCCAGAGCCGCGACCTAAAGAGGCTCGATGTCTGCAGGGTGGATGTCGGCTCTGATTCCACGAAGACTATAATCTCCGAAAGGGAAAGGACTTACGTCGAGTACCGCACCCCTTGCCTGATCGACGGCGGCAGGAAGATCCTGCACTGGTCGGAGCGCAACGGCTGGGCCAACATCTATCTCTACAACAGCGACGGCACTCTGGTCAGGAATCTGACCGACGGGGCGTTCCACGTCGAGGACATCCTCGGGGTCAACGAGAAGGAGGGCTACATCCTGCTGAGCGCCTGCGGAGTGGACAAGGACGAGAATCCTTACCAGATGCACACCTTCAGAGTCCCGCTTTCGGGCGGTGCTCTCCAGCAGCTTGACGTGAAGGACATGGATGTGATGTCACAGGCCAGCGATGATGCGAAGTACTTCATAGCCAACTATTCAAGGGTTGACTGCACCCCTGCCGTAGCCCTTTACTCGGCCGCCGGCAAGAAGGTCAGCGACCTCGAGACCGCTGACCTGAGCCTTCTGCTCGAGGCCGGCTACAAGTTCCCTGAGAGGTTCAAGGTGAAGGCCGCCGACGGCGTGACCGACCTCTACGGAGCGATGTACAAGCCTTTCGACTTCGACTCTACGAAGGTCTATCCGATCTGCGACTATGTCTATCCGGGCCCTCAGGTGGAGGCCAACAACATCTCCTGGAGCAAGGGTTTCACCCGCACGGACAGGCTCGCCCAGCTGGGGATGATCGTCATCACCGTGGGCAACCGCGGCGGCCATCCGAACCGCTCGAAGTGGTACCACAACTACGGCTACGGCAACCTGCGTGACTATGGCCTTGAGGATCAGAAATATGCGATCCAGCAGCTCGGGGCAAGATATTCATTCATCGACCTCGACAGGGTGGGCATCCACGGCCACTCGGGCGGCGGCTTCATGAGCACGGCGGCGATCCTGAAATACCCTGACTTCTTCAAGGTGGCGGTGTCCTGCGCCGGCAACCACGACAACAGCATCTACAACCGCTGGTGGAGCGAGCAGCACCACGGAGTCCTGGAGAAGATCGACAAGGGCGACACGACCTTCGTCTACCACATTGAAACCAATCCGGAGATCGCCGGCAACCTCAAGGGCCACCTGATGCTCGTGCACGGCGACATCGACAACAATGTCCACCCGGCCAACACCATCCGCGTCGTGAACGCCCTGATCCGCGCCAACAAGAGGTTCGACATGCTCATCCTCCCGGGGCAGCGCCACGGATTCGGGGATATGAATGAATATTTCTTCTGGCGTATGGCTGACTACTATGCCGAGTGGCTAATCGGCGACTCCGAGCGCTACAAGCCGGACATCACCCAGATGAACAACGACTGACCTGACGGGTCGCGGAGGTGGCTAGACCTCCGCGACTTTTTTGTTTGATGGCTGCTTGAATATTCAATTCTCACTTTGGGTATCATTGCGGGCGATCAGTTAATTTGGCCATCAATTATTCTGAAACTTTGGTAATTACAAGAATTATACGTAAATTTGCAGCCCCAAATGTTTTGGGGAAACATAAATATTAGATTTACAATCATTTATGCCTACAATTCAACAATTAGTTCGCAAAGGACGCGAGACCATCACTGCTCAAAGCAAGTCTCGTGCGCTGGACGCTTGTCCTCAGAAGAGGGGCGTATGTCTTCGTGTTTACACGACGACTCCTAAGAAGCCTAACTCAGCGATGAGAAAGGTCGCCAGGGTGCGCCTTACCAACTCCAAAGAGGTCAATGCCTACATTCCGGGCGAGGGCCACAACCTTCAGGAACACAGCATCGTGCTGGTTCGCGGAGGCCGTGTGAAGGATCTCCCTGGTGTGCGTTACCACATCCTTAGAGGAGCTTTGGATACTGCGGGCGTAGAAGGCAGGACCCAGTCCCGTTCCCTCTACGGTGCCAAGAGACCAAAGAAATCTAAGTAGTCCGTTTAACTTTTATCACCTTTAATTTTTACTCACAATGAGAAAATCGAAGCCTAAAAAGAGGATTCTACTTCCTGATCCTAAGTTTCACGATGTCGAGGTGACCCGTTTCGTGAACAATCTTATGTTGCAGGGGAAGAAGAGTATCGCGTATTCTATTTTTTACGATGCCATTGACATGGTAGGCGAGAAGATGAAAGATTCTGACAAGGCTCCTCTGGATATCTGGAGAAAGGCCCTCGAAAACGTAACCCCTCAGATCGAGGTCAAGTCACGTCGTGTAGGCGGTGCAAACTTCCAGGTGCCTACAGAGTTGCGTCCGGAAAGGAAAGTCTCGCTGTCAATGAAGAACATGATCAGCTATGCACGCAAGCGTTCCGGCCACTCTATGGCAGAAAAACTTTGTGCAGAGATCGTTGCCGCCTACAATAACGAAGGTGGTGCATTCAAGAGAAAAGAGGATATGCACAAGATGGCGGAGGCCAACAAGGCATTCGCCCACTTCCGTTTCTAATTTCATTCGCAGATGGCTGCTAAAAGAGATCTTACTTACACAAGGAACATCGGCATCATGGCTCACATCGATGCCGGCAAGACGACTACATCCGAGCGTATCCTGTACTACACCGGCAAGACTCACAAGATCGGTGAAGTGCACGAAGGTGCCGCCACAATGGACTGGATGGTCCAGGAGCAGGAGAGAGGTATCACCATCACTTCCGCCGCGACCACCGCGTTCTGGCACTATAACGACCACGTTTATCAGATAAACCTGATCGACACTCCGGGTCACGTCGACTTCACCGTCGAGGTGGAGCGTTCGCTCCGTGTGCTTGACGGAACTGTCGCTACTTTCTGCGCCGTCGGACGCGTTCAGCCTCAGTCAGAGACTGTATGGCGCCAGGCCGACAAGTACGGAGTTCCGAAGATTGCATACGTAAACAAAATGGACCGTGTAGGTGCCGACTTCCTCGCCTGCGTCGAGGAAATCTACACCAAACTTGGTGCTAAGGCTGTCCCGATCTGTCTCCCTATCGGAGCGGAGGACAAGTTCAAAGGCATCGTGGACCTTATCTCCAGAAAAGCGATTTACTACGATTCCGGAGAGGAACTGGTCAACTATGAAATAAAGGATGTTCCGGCTGACATGGCCGGAGAGGTCGAGAAATGGAGGGACAAGCTCGTAGAGGCCGCCGCCGAATGCGATGACGCCCTTATGGAGAAGTACTTCGAGAATCCTGACTCCCTTACCGACGAAGAGGTGATCGCCGCTCTCCGCAAGGGTACAATCTCAATGCAGATTGTTCCTGCCTGCTGCGGTTCTTCTTTCAAGAACAAGGGTGTCCAGTTCCTTCTCGACGCTGTTATGCGTTATCTCCCTTCACCTCTTGACAAGGGTGTTGTCAAAGGAACCGATCCAAGGACCAACGAGGAAGAGGATCTTCTTCCTGACGCCACTCAGCCGTTCTGCGCTCTCGTGTTCAAGATTGCCACCGATCCGTTCGTGGGCCGTCTTGCCTTCATGAGGGTTTACTCAGGACGAGTTGACGCCGGCTCTTATGTCTACAACGTCCGCACCGGAAAGAAGGAAAGAATCGCCCGTCTGTACCAGATGCACTCCAACCATCAGAACCCTATCGATTTCGTTGAGGCCGGAGACATCTGCGCGGCAGTGGGATTCAAGGATCTCCGCACCGGCGACACCATCTGCAATGAAGATCATCAGATCGTGCTCGAATCAATGGAATTCCCTGATCCTGTCATCGGTATCGCCGTTGAGCCTAAGACTCAGGGCGATCTGGACAAGCTCGGCATCGCTCTCGGCAAACTTGCCGAGGAGGACCCTACGTTCACCGTAAGGTCAGACCACGAGACCGGCCAGACGGTAATCAGCGGAATGGGTGAGCTTCACCTTGACATCATCGTGGACCGTCTCCGCCGTGAGTTCGGCGTCGAGATCAACCAGGGTGCCCCTCAGGTCAACTACAAGGAGGCCATCACCGGTACTGTTCAGCACCGTGAAGTCTTCAAGAAGCAGACCGGCGGTCGCGGTAAGTTCGCCGACATCATCGTTGAGATCGGCCCTGCCGACGAGGGAGTCACCGGACTTCAGTTCGACAACCAGGTCAAGGGCGGCAATATTCCTAAGGAATTCATCCCTTGCATCGAGAAGGGCTTCAAGTCAGCTATGGCCAACGGTGTTCTCGCCGGCTACGAAGTTCAGTCGATGAAGGTTACCGTGCTTGACGGTTCGTTCCATCCTGTCGATTCCGACCAGCTTTCATTCGAAATGGCAGGCCGTCTGGCGTTCCGCCACGCTTGTCCGAAAGCTAAGCCTGTGCTCCTCGAGCCTATCATGTCCCTTGAGGTTGTGACCCCTGAGGACTATATGGGTGACATCGTCGGTGACCTTAACCGCCGCCGCGGTCAGATCCAGGCTATGGATTCCACCGCAAATGGCGCAAGGGTAGTCAAGGCGTTCGTTCCGCTTGCAGAACAGTTCGGTTATGTGACGGTTCTCAGAACCCTTTCTTCCGGACGTGCGACAAGTACGATGAGTTTCGACCACTATGCTGAGGTTCCGGCCACATTGGCTAAGGACGTTATCGAAAAGAGCGGCTACAAGCTCTCCGATGATGACGAGTAAGTGTTAAATCGTAATTAAGAATTTTGATATGAGTCAAAAAATCAGAATAAAACTCAAATCATTCGATCATACGCTGGTTGACAAGTCAGCCGCCAAGATCGTGGACACCGTGAAGGCTACTGGTGCTAAGGTGAACGGTCCTATTCCGCTTCCTACCAACAAGAAGATCTTCACTGTCAACCGCTCGACTTTCGTCAACAAGAAGTCCCGCGAGCAGTTTGAGCTCAGCGCCTACAGCAGGCTTCTGGACATCGACGACAGCAATGCAAAGACAGTCGACGCTCTTATGAAGCTTGAGCTTCCTTCAGGCGTCGAAGTTGAAATCAAAGTCTGAGCAATCGGATGAACTTTGACTGGACGTCGGGCCGCACCGGCCTTTGCGTTCAAGTGCTCTGAATATCCCGGCTGCGTGCCGGGAACCGGTCCCATAGCTCAGTTGGTTAGAGCATCT
>CAVCDF010000047.1:0-8776 GCA_963600795.1 Anaerotignum sp.
GCTCGATAGTGCCGGCCTCTTTCTCACTCACGATGTTCAGCGCCGGAAGGAAACCGCAGACCAGCGTCAGTAGCAGCACGATCAGCGCCGGCACCATAAAGACCTTGTAGTCCAGCGACGGGTTGAAACGGTACTGCGTGGTGACGGAGAATGACGGAATATTCACTGCCGCCGCTACCGGTGCGGAGCTGTTTTCTGAATATTCAAGGCCGCTTTGAGCCGCCGCTACCGCCGCCCCGGCGGCTTTTGCTGAATATTCATTGAAAACGGAGGAGCCGGAGATCATCGAGACGAGGTAGGAGGCCCCCAGAGTGCCTTTGGTTCCGTTCACCGCGTTCGTGGCCACCACCAGTGGCGCGGCCTCCCCGTTGACGAGGCATTTTTCAAAGTCCTGCGGGATGTTGAATATCATGTCCGCGTCGTCGGAGTCCACCTTGTCCAGCGCCTCGGTGTAGGTCCCGGAGGTGCCGCTGACGTTGAAGAAGGCCGAGGCCGCGATCTCCGCCGAAATCTTCTCCGAGAGGCTGCCGTGGTCATTGTCCACGATGTCCACCCGGACATTCTTGACCTCCTGGTTGGCGGCCCAAGGGAACACGAGCATCGCCATCAGGGGCAGGGCCACAAGCATCTTCGGAATGATCGGATTCCGGAACATCTGCTTGAATTCTTTTTCTATCAGAAATGAAAGCATAACATTCAAGTTTTATGACAGCCTTGTCTTGAAATTACCGAGGCTTATGGCGATGAACACGAGGGTCATCAGGCTGAGGATTCCGACTTCAGGCATTATGCAGGCCACAGGCGAACCCTGGATCATTATCATCCTGATGGCCTGGATGTACCAGCGGGCGGGGACGACGGTCGACAGCCATTGCAGGGCGGCAGGCATGCTCTCGATCGGGAAGATCAGGCCGGACAGGAGCATCGTCGGCAGCATCAGCCCCATTCCTGAGGCGATCATCGCTGCCATCTGGGTGTTCACGACAGTGGAGATCAGCAGTCCGAGGAAAAGGTTGCAGGCGAGGAACAGCACTGAGACTCCGCAGAGGGCGAGGAAGTTGCCGGCTATCGGCACTCCCATCACGAACACGGCGCAGACCAGGACCAGGGCCAGCAGAAAAATCGAGAGGACGAGATAGGGGATAGCCTTTGCGACGATGATGAGAAGAGGCTTGACAGGGGAGGTGAGCAGCACCTCCATAGTTCCCGTCTCCTTTTCCTTGGCGATGGCAATCGCCGTCATCATCGCGCAGATCATCATCAGGATCATGCCCATCACTCCGGGGACGAAGTTGTAGGCGCTCTTGCCCTGAGGGTTGTAGAGCATTCTGACGACAGGTGTCACCGTGACCCGGCGGATTCCGCTTTCCTCCGCCAGTTCCTGCGCCACGGACGACAGGATGCTCCCGGCATAGGCCGTTATCATCGAGGCCTGGTTGGGGTCGGTGCCGTCGGCTATCAGCTGGATGGATGCGTCTCCGTTGAGAAGGTCGCCGGAGAATCCGTCGCTGAACACGACTACGAGGCTTGTCCGCCCTTCGCGGAACACCCTGTCTATCCTGTCGGTGCTGGTGATGCGTTCGCCGACGTTGAAGTACTTGCTGGCGTCCAGGCGCTCGATGATCCTTTTCGTAAGCGCGTCGTTGACTGGGTCATAGACGGCGATCTCGGCGTTTCTGACCTCGGTGGTGATGGCGTAGCCGAAGAGCAGCAGCTGAGCGACCGGCATACCGACCACTATCAGCAGCGTCAGCTTGTCCCTCAGAATGTGAAGGAACTCCTTTCTTATAAACGATCCGAATGCGGTCATGATCAATCTCCTTTTCTTTTCGCGCCACGGGCGAGGAAACGGAACACTTCATCCATATTCGCCGCTCCGAAGGACTCCTTGAGCGCGGCAGGGGAGTCCAGAGCCTTGATTCTGCCGTCCACCATTATCGACACCCTGTCGCAATATTCAGCCTCATCCATATAGTGGGTGGTCACGAATATGGTGATTCCCTCATCGGCCGCCTTGTAGATCATCTCCCAGAACTGCCTTCTGGCCACAGGGTCGACTCCACCTGTCGGCTCGTCCAGAAAGACGATCTCCGGCCTGTGGAATATCGACACTGAAAACGCCAGTTTCTGCTTCCAGCCGAGAGGCAGGTCGCGCACCATCGTGCCGCTTTCCGCCGTGAAATCCAGTCCGGAGAGCAGGGCGTCGGTCTTCTCCGCTATGGTCTTCCTGTCCATCCCGTAGATGCCCCCGAAAAGTTTGAGGTTCTCCTTGACGGTCAGGTCATCGTAGAGGGAGAACTTCTGGCTCATGTAGCCTATGTGCTTCTTGACCTTCTCGTGTTCCCTGGCTATGTCGTAGCCGGCCACAATGCCGGTCCCGGATGTCGGCTGGCTGAGTCCGCAGAGCATCCTCATCGCAGTCGTCTTTCCGGCTCCGTTGGCCCCGAGGAAGCCGAAGATCTCTCCTCGCCCCACCTCGAAACTTATGTTGTCCACCGCGGTGAACGTCCCGAACCGCTTCGTAAGATTCTCGGTCCGGATCACAGTGTCCTCTCCCATCATATTCCCATGAAACAGTCCTCTACCGAGGGGTTTATCTCCTTTACCGTCACGCAGTTGTGACCTTTCCCCTGCAGGAAAGCTTCAATCTCGCCGCCGTCAAGCCCTTCCGAAGCGGTTAGATGGACCGACTCCCCGAACGAAAAGGCGCGGAGGGTCTTTGAATATTCCCGCACATCTCCAAGTAGCGAGTGCATCCGGTCGGAACGCACGGCGTAAAGCCTGTCCGTGAACCGGGCCACTATCCCCTCCGGGCTGTCGATGGTCAGGAACCGGCCCTCTCTGACAAAGGCTATCCTGTCGCATCTGCCGGCCTCGTCCATGTACGGAGTCGAGACGAGGATCGTGATTCCGTCCTTCTTGAGCCTGCCGAGCATGTCCCAGAACTCTTTGCGGGACACGGGGTCGACGCCCGTCGTCGGCTCGTCGAGGAACAGAACCTTCGGCTTGTGGACAAGGGAGCAGCAGAGAGCCAGTTTCTGCTTCATTCCTCCGGAGAGTTTCCCCGCCCTGCGGTCCTTGAAAGGCTCTATCTGTGAATATATCTCTTCGATCTGCGCCCTGTTGGCGTCCACCGAGGTCCCGTAGATGGTGGCGAAGAAGTTCAGGTTCTCCTCCACGCTGAGATCCTGGTACAGAGAGAATTTCCCGGGCATATAGCCGATGATCCTCCTGAGGGCTTTGTAGTCCTTGACCGTGTCCAGCCCCTCGACCTCGGCCCTGCCTCCGTCCGGAATGAGCAGGGAGGTAAGGAGTCTGAAAAGGGTGGTCTTGCCGGCTCCGTCCGGCCCGATGATGCCGAAGGTCTCTCCGGCGGCGGCCTCGAACGAGACTCCGTCCACGGCCTTCACCTCGCCGAAGGATTTCACAAGCCCTTCGGCCCTCACCGCTATCCTGCCTGATGGGCAGGCTGATGAACAGGCAGACATCGCTTACTGGAATTTGACGTCGCCGTACATTCCTAACTTGATCAGGCCGTCGTTCTCCACGGCGATCTTGACGGCGTAGACAAGGTTCGACCTCTCGTCCCTGGTCTGGATGGTCTTCGGCGTGAACTCAGCCTTGTCCGAAATCCAGACAAGCCTTCCGGCATATTCCTTCTTGCCCGACTTGCCCTGGTCGGCGTAGACCTTCACGCTCTGCCCGAGCCGTAGGCCCGTCAACTGGTCCGCTGTGATGTAGGCGCGCAGGCGAATCTGGTCAAGGTCGGCGACCTTGAAAAGCGCCCGGCCCTGGGCCGCAAGCTCCCCGGCCTCGGCGTATTTGGCCAGAACCGTACCCGTCACCGGGCTGACGATCACGCACTTGCTGATTCTGTCCTCCAGCTGGGCTATCTGAGCCTCCAGTGCGTCGGCCTGGCCGGAGATGCCCTTGTTGGCGTTCTGCAGGGTTTCCTTCTGGGCCGCAAGCTGCTTTTCAAGCACGGCGATCTGGGCCTCGATGTCCTCGACCTGCTTGCGGTTGGACGCTCCTGCGTCGGCCAGTTTCGTGAACCTGTCAAGTTCCCTGCGCTGCTTCGCAAGCTGCTGCTCCAGAGAGGCTATCTGCTTGGAGACATCATAATGTCCGCTCCCGACCGCCCTGAGGCTGGCCAGCAGTTGTTCTTTGGCAAGGTGCAGCTGAACTGTGTCGATGCAACCGACAACCGTTCCTGAATCAAGCCTGTCGCCTTCCTGGACCTCCAGGCGGAGGATCTTGCCGCTGCCTTCAGCGGAGACCGTGACCTCTGTGGATTCAAAAACGCCTGAGGCGTCGTGGCTCTTGTTCCTGTCGCCGCAGGCCGTGGCGGCAAGCGCCAGCGCCACAACCTGAATATATCTGCAAATTCTTTTCATAATGTTCGTAATTAATTGTTCGTTAAATATTTAAGATTGTACATCGCAAGCAGCATCCGCACCTCGTGTCCGGCTTTCTCCTGCTCGGCGAGCAGAGTGTCGTTCATATATCCCACAAGTTCGGATCCGGAGATCGTGCCTTCCGCCATCCTGGCCTCGTTGGCTGTCTGCACGCTGCGGCGCAGGGCGATGATTTCATCGTCATATTCAAGCTGCCCGCTCAAGGTCTCGATCTCGCTGTCCTTCCCGCTGGTGGAGATGTCGTTGTTCAGAAGGAAGATCCGCCTCTGCGTCTCGATGCCGGCCTTCTGGGTCTCAAGCAGGTTGAGGTCGTTTCTCTTCGTGTAGAAGTTTCCGATGTTCCAGGTCATCCTGAGGCCCGCCGTCACGTAAGGCTTGAACTCGTCCGAAAGCATATTCAGCCCCGGCCTTCCGTAGCCGCCGCTGACATAGAGGCCGAATTTAGGTGTAAGTCCCGCGGTGATCATTCTGCCTTTGGACTCGATGGCTTTCAGCTGCGCGTCGTACATCGCGAGTTCCGGCCTCCTGCCCTCCGAACCTCCTGTCAAGAGACGCTCAGGCTTGATGAACTCCGCATCTTCGTCCATATTCATCCCCGTAAGCAGCGAAAGCATCCTGACATAGGCTTTTCTGCTGTTTTCAAGGTTGAGGATCTCCTGCCGTGTCTTCAGCTGCTGGATTCTGACGGCGTCCAGGTCAACCTGGCCCGCCACGCCGTTGTCGAGGTAGGATTTGACGCTTGAATATGTTGTCTCAAGATTGTCAAGCATTATCCTGCAGCTTTCTATGTTGGTCTGGATGAGGATGATGCCGAAGAAAAGCTCGTTGACTTTCTCCCTCAGACCGTACAGGCTGGCTTCGATGTTTTTGGTTTCGGCCTCCGCCTGGCTCGTGGCCGCGTCCTTGCTGGCCTTGACAGCGCCGCCGTCCCAGATCGTCTGAGTGACATCCACGCTGACTCCGTACTGGTCCTTGGCCATCTGCGGGATCAGCCCTTTGAGCGACTCCTGATCTATCATCTGCGCGATGCCCGTCTGGGCGAGTTTTTCCTGGTCGAAGGTGACCTTCGTGACATCCGACTGCCAGCTGGCCTTGGCCGAAACCGTGACCTGCGGCAGCCAGGACTTTGTGGCGTTCGAGAGTGTGTAGTCCCTTGACTTCTCGATCAGTCCGTACTGCCTTGCCAGCGGATAATTCTTCTCCGCCGCTTTGTAGCATTCCTCAAGCGTCACGGTACGGGCGGCCGGGGTAGGGGATATGTCTGCGGAGGCAGGATTTTTTTCAGCCGTTTCCGCCACGGATGTGTTCGTCAGCACAGTCTCTTGGGCTGCTGACGGGAAAGCGATCATAATCAGCGTGACGGCTGCAGTGAGGGTTCTTTTCATGGAGGTTGTAGTTTTTATATTCCTTCTTCAAAGATTCTTATGCGATGGCTTTCAGGGCCTTAACGCCGCCACAATCAGTTCGGCGTTGTTCTTCTTCCTCTCCTCGAGGTACTTGTCGATGTCCGTTTCAGGACTCAGCCTTTTGATGACAGGGATAGCGAAGAATGAGGAAAGGTTCATTCCTATAATGTCGAACGCAAGGTTCGGCAGGTCGATCTTGCGGATCTTCCCGGCCTTGACGTTCTCCTGCAGGTATTCATTGAAGCCTGCGAAATATTCGTTCAAGGTAGGCTTGACCATCTCGATGACCTTCTCCAGGTTCTTCGGGTTCGGCAGCACCTCGTTCACTACGAACCAGGCGAAACGGTCGTCCGCCCTGATGATTTCAAATTGGTTGAACACCAGTTCCTTGATCGTGTCCTCGATGGTCAGCCCCTTCTCGCGGATGCCCTTGAGAATGCCGGCGATGACCTTGATCTTGCTGTTAAAGAACTTCTCGAAAAGGTTCTCCTTGGACCTGTAGTAGTAGTGGAGCATCGAGTGGCTGACCCCGGCCCTCTCGGCGATGGACATCATCTTCGCGTTGCCGTAGCCCTTTTCCAGAAACTCGTCCTCTGCCGCTTTCAGGATTCTCTCCGCCGTGTCTGTAATTTCCTCTGCCATAAATGAATATGTTTACGTTATACTTTGTCTTGTGTACTTGGACACCAGCCCTTTCCCTCTCTTCAATTCCCTTCGTCTGGTTGTCCCTCTTTTAAACAGAATTGTCAAACTTCTTTGTTAAACAACCTTGTTCGACAAAATTGTCGATGCAAAAGTATGACAAATCCCGGTAATGTGCAAGCATTCCGGGGATAAGTTTGTCAGATTGTCTGCAACGCCTTGAAAAAGAATTCTTTGCGAAGTTCGCGCGGGATAGGGTAGGCCGCGGTCCGGTAGGCGTCCGAGATGCCGTCCGCAAGATTGCAGACATTAAGTCCGTTGATTTCAGAGAGATAGAGGCAGCCGTACTTCGTTGCCTGGTTCTCCTGCAGGCTCATCGTGTAGCGGAGTATGTCCATAACTTCGATTCCGCTGAGCCTGTCGTTGCAGAAGACGTACAGGTCAAGAGCCTTGAACGATCCATAGAAGCCGTCGCCGGCCTTCCGCACCTTGCTCTCAATGATCCGCCTCATAGGAAGCGCCATCGACCAGTATGAATATTCCTTGGTTCCGATGTAGCGCCCGTCCTGAAGTCCGTAGCCGTAGCCGTAGGACAGGATGTCGTCCAGATCCTCCTGCTCTTCAGCGGTCTCGGCGGCCGGCGCAGCCCCGGCCATTCCCTTGAGCAGCGACTCCGCCGCCTCCTTGCTCTCAGGCATCGCCCTGGTCACCTCTATGCCCAGAGTCACCCCGTCCGGACTCTGCAGGTCGGGCCTGTCCTTGTTCAGCAACCCGGCGAAACTCTTGTCCAGAAGCGTCTCCAGCGAGATTCTCGCGTATCTCTCGAAAAAGCAGGTGTCAAATCGGCTCATATCTTGATTATTCCATTTATCTCCCAAATATCGCGATAACTCACCACTTTTGCAACTCCGCGGCAGCCGGTAGTCACTTCCGGCGATGATTACTGCCTTTCACTCTCCGGCGACGTTTCCTGCCTTTCAGTTCCGCTCCAGCCTCCCGCAGCCATCTCCCGCCATTGTTCAGGTCCAGACAAGCGTACCTGTTACAGATTTGCACGCAGAAACTATGAAAACGGAAAAACCGTTCTGATGATTTACATACGCAATTCTGTTTTGTATGTTTCGGCAGCCCCCCCCGCCACACGATGCTTAGGACCCATTTCTCCCTTTCCCCGGAAACAGAATTGCAGGGAATGCCATTCGTGTTGTTTCCAGCCGCAAATCTGTCAGCCGGCTTCCGGCCGAACCCGTCAGTCGTGGCGGATAACCCTTTGATAATGAGGTGAAAGGGCATATATCTGGTCCTGATTCCTGTACCGGACATATGTTCTTTTCGTTGGTTGTCAGCCTCTTATCTGCCACGGGCCACGATCGGGACTGTTGGCCGTCTTTGCTGACAGGGTCGAAGGAGATGCCCACACAAGACTTGGGCATAATTGCGGACAATCAGTTCAGATTATCATAAATGATAATTGCCATACTCTCACGCCGGAAGGGAGAGTATGGCAAAGTGAATGGCAAGGGAAATTATGAGGGTCTAACCGACTGGCCTCTCTCTATGGAGAGCCTTAATCCAGTACCTCCAGTATCTCTTTGAACTTCCCTTCGAAGTCCGGATGATGCCTATAAGCTTCGCCGCAGCCGGCAGGGACCTTCAAAGTGACGATGGATGGGTCACAATGGTCTACGATTCGAAGGACATCCTTTGCATTGTCCGGCAGCTTTTCAGTTAGACGGATTGTTATGGAGGAGAGGTTCTCGATGGGTTCGAAGATATATACGACATCTTCTACAAGCCAAGCCGGAATTTCAATGGACGTTAAGCCGGTACAGCCCCTGAAGGCCGCGTTACCGATTTCCGTTACACTGTTGGGAATTTCAATGGAGGTTAATCCGGTACAGTCGGCGAATGCACAGTCTCCGATTCGAGTTACGCTACTTGGGATTTCAATGGAGGTTAATCCGGTACAGCGATCGAATGCAGAGTCTCCGATTATGGTCACACAGTCAGGAATTTTTGAATTCTTACAGCCGAATATTAACACATTCCCGCCTTTGGACAAACAGCAGTTGTCGATGGATTTATACCTGGCATTGTTCTCGGAAACAATTATGGATGACAGAAATTCGCAGCAGGTGAATGCGCCTTCCCCAATAATGGTCACGCTATCTGGAATCGTAACTGAAATCAGTTTTGAGCAGCCCTCGAAAGCGTTATCTCCGATTTTCGTTACACTGTTGGGAATTTCTACGGATGTTACACTGTTGGGAATTTCTACGGATGTTACACTGTTGGGAATTTCTACGGATGTTA
>CAVCDF010000048.1:0-18837 GCA_963600795.1 Anaerotignum sp.
TGCCTCGCCTTCTCGAAACACTCCCAGCCTTTCGAGAAGGCGAGGCATTATGATGCCGCCTACCGAGTTGATTGCGTCCAGCGCCACCTTGAAATGAGCGTTCTTTATGGCCTGCGCATCGACTGCCTCGAGGGCGAGGACAGCGTCCAGATGCTCGTCCGTGTAGTCGTGGCAGGTGACCTTGCCGAGTTCGTCCACACCGGCGAAGTCGAAGTCTTCGGTCGCGGCAAGGTCCAGGATGGCCTGTCCCTCGGCAGCGGTCAGGAACTCCCCGCGGTCGTTGAGGAGTTTAAGGGCGTTCCACTGGCGTGGATTGTGGGAGGCCGTGATGATGATTCCCCCGTCGGCTCCCGCGAAGGTGACGGCCATTTCCGTCGTCGGAGTGGAGGCGAAGCCGATCTTCACCACATCCGCTCCGCAGGCCATCAGAGTGCCCACGACAAGGTTCTCGACCATCTCTCCGGACAGCCTTGCGTCCTTGCCGACCACGATCTTGTACTTCTCTCCGTTTGGCTGCGGCTTCCTTGACGGGAGAGTCGCGCAGTAGGCATAGGCGAACTTGACCACATCAATGGGAGAAAGCCCGTCTCCGGGCTTTCCTCCTATTGTTCCGCGTATGCCTGAAATTGATTTTATCAGGGACATTGTGCGTGAATATCAGTTGACTAGACCATAATGGCGCCTACCAGTCCAAGGATGGCGTAGAACTCTGGAAGGGCGGCGTAGATGAGGGTGTTGGTGAACACGTCGTGTCCCTGGCTGATGCCGACGATACCGTTGGCGCAGACCTTGCCCTGACGGATGGCGGAGACGAGGCAGACAAGTCCTACTGACAGTCCGACGCCGAACATAAGCGCTCCGTCCGTGGCGAGGTCACGGCTCAGCCACATGAAGAAGGCCACGAAGCCGTAGATACCCTGCGTCGCAGGGATGGCGGAGAGGACGAGGTAGTTTCCTGATTTTTCAGGATTGACTTTGAGGGCGCCTTCAGCCGCATTGCCTGCAATGGTGGTTCCGATTGATGAACCGATTCCTGCAAGAGCCAGCATAAGGCCCATTCCAAGATAACCTAAAACAATTTCGCTCATAATTTTATTGATTTTTTTAATGATTATTCTGTTGGTTCGCTTACTTTCAAAGGATTATAAGTTTTGCCGGCTCCTTCGTAGCCGCTGTTCTTGAAGAATTCAAGGAAGTTGAGCCTCAAAGGATGCACGAAGGCACCGAGGCAGTTCATCGCAAGGTTGAGGACGTGGCCGAGCAGCACGATCAGGCCGAAGCAGACCACGTTCACTCCGGGCACATCCATCGCAAGGACGCTGCCGCCAAGTTCGTTGAAGGCGTTTCCGAGCATTCCTCCGGCCAGGCCCAGCGCATAGAGACGCAGGTAACTCAGCACATCTCCGAGGAGTCCGGTGACCGTGTTGTAGGTCTCGTAGAGTCCTAGACCGATGTTGATCAGCGGATTGCGGTGCAGGTCGTTGAGGAGGAATATTCCCAGGGCCGAGACTGCTCCCAGCGCTATGACGATCCATTTGGTGGCTGCGGCTCCAAGCACGCCAAGGAGCGAGAATCCGCCCACGACCACGCCGCCCACGATGAGCAGCGTCCAGCCCAGCGTGCCGAGGGATCCGAGGAACCCGTCACGCTTGACGGCATAGACCGCCTTGAGGATCAGTGCGATGCTGAGGTGGACGACACCGATGATGATGGCCAGGACCATTGAAGGGTCGTAGCCCATCACCTTGCCCTTGAGCATAACGCATTTCAGCCAGTCAGGAACCCAGGTCGCGGCGTAGGTGTCCACTCCGAAAAAGGTGTGGAGAACCGTGCCCATTATTATGGTCGCAACGCCAAGGGTGGTGACGAGCGGAGCCATCTTCCCGATGAATCCGTCCTTTTTCCAGACGAGGAGCCCCGCTATCGTGAGGATAATGCCGTAGCCGGCGTCTCCGAGGCACATCGCGAAGAAAAGGGTGAAGAAGAACGAGATGTATGGGGTCGGGTCGAACTCGTCGTACACCGGCCGTCCGTACATGTCGGTCAGGACCGTGAACATCTTCACGAACTTGTTCTCCTTCAGCTTGATGGGAGGATTGTCGTCTTTGACTGCCTCTTCCTTGAGGTAGAACAGGTCCATCTTGTCGAACTCGGCGCAGAGCTGCGCATCGTTCTCCGACGGAGCGAATCCCACGAAGGTGGTGACGAGGTTCTCGGCGGCCTTCCCGGCACCGGCATCGGCGAGATAAAGCTGGAGGTTAGCCATCTTGCTGCCGTACTCCTCTTCCATCGCGGAAGCATATTCCTTGAGTTCGACGAGCCTTGCCTTGCACACGACGGTTTCCTCGAGGAGCGAGGTCACCTTCTCTTCAGCGAGGCGGGTGTCCCCTTCGGGAGCGGCGCACTCTTCAACCGGCAATGAATATTCAGGGTCGTCGGATATGGTCACGAACCAGACTTTCTTGCCGTTGTCGGACACTATCTGGAGCGGGTAAGTCGCGGCCCAGGCCTGTTCGTACCTTTTCTTAGGGACGCAGTACCAGCGCACCTTGTAGCCGATTCTGTCCAGGGATTCTATCGACTCCTTGTCGAACTGTCCCCACGGCTTTCTAGCCTCCACTTCCCTCCGGGCCAGGACAAGTTCGTTCTTGATGGCTTCCAGCCTTGAGGAATATTCCTTGACGGCCCCCTTGGGGTTGCCGTATTTCGCGTCGGCGTCCACCTCGGCTTCGATCTTCTCGAAATCGGGATCTTTGGTCCAGTCGACGGAATTCAGCAGAGTGAAAGCCTTCTTCAGTTCATTGGCTTCGGAGAGGAGCGCGGACGATTGCTCGTCCACAGGTTTCGAGGAGCGGGTGATGTCCACCAGCCCAAGTTCCTGCAGGCGCCCGAGGAATTCTTCAGTCTTCCCGCTGAGAAGAATGAATGAATATTTGGTCATTTTCTCAATCATCGCTGCTTTCCTCCGTTTCTTCTTCTTCAGCGTGGCGCTGCTTGACGATCTTCGACGAGGCCTTGCTCAGGTTCTCCTCGTCTTCCATATAGCGCTTGATCTTGCGGATAGCCTCCTGGTAGCCGGGAATCTGGACCTTTTCGTAGAGGTTCACCTTCTGCGTGGTCTTCTTCCTCTGGAAATCCAGGATGCGGCGCTTCTCCTTGTAGACTTCCGACTCGATTCCGAGCCGCGAAAGCTCCTTCAGGATGGCCACTCCGTCGATGTACCAGGCCGGCTTGACGAACGAATTGAACGGACTGATCTCGTACTCGATGCTTTTCAGCTCGGGGCACTTGACTCCGGCGACCTTGACGGTCACCAGGTCGATGTCCTTGATCGCGACCAGACCGGACTCGAACTCGTTCCAGAGCGGGGCAAGATAGTCGTACTTCATCTTGGCCTCCTCGAGGTCCCGGAGAAGCCTCTCGCTCTTGTCCTTCGCCTTGCGCACCTCAAGCCTGAGGGCGCTCTCCTTGCTCTGGAGCGTAGGGAGGGCCTTCTGGCGCATCTTGAGCTGCTTCTGCAGGGTGTTCAGCGCTGTCTTGTTGTATTGAAACTTGATAGGCATTACTTACCTTTCCAGTATTTGTCGATAAGTGACTGCTTGATTCCGGTCTCGGCCTTGGTGAAGTATTTGCCGAACAGTTCCCAGGCGGTGTCGAGCATCTCGGTGATGGAGATGTTGACATCGATGGAAAGAAGTCTGGTGGCATATTCCCTGGCATAGTCGAGGCAGCGGTGGTCGTAGTCGGAGAGGTCGAAACCGTTCTCCAGTTTCGTCTTGGCGTTCTGCGCGTCGGCGTACAGGCGCACGCCCGCGTTCATCACCTGGCTGTGGTCCTCTCTGGTCTTGACGTTCTGCACCCTCTGCTTCAGTCGGGAGAGGGAGCGGAACGGGTCGATGATGACCTTGCCGGAGTCGGAGTCCGCACGGAGGAACAGCTGTCCCTCGGTGATGTAGCCTGTGTTGTCCGGGATGGCGTGGGTGATGTCTCCGTCGTTCAGGGTGGTTACCGCGATGATGGTGATGGAGCCGTCCGTAGGAAGCTGCACTGCCTTCTCGTAGATCTTCGCGAGGTCCGAGTAGAGGGAACCCGGCATAGAGTCCTTGGAAGGGATCTGGTCCATACGGTTGGACACGATCGAGAGCGCGTCGGCGTACAGTGTCATGTCGGTCAGCAGCACGAGCACCTTCTCGTTCTTGTCCACTGCGAAGTACTCGGCGGCGGCAAGGGCCATGTCAGGCACAAGAAGACGCTCCACAGGAGGGTCTTCGGTGGTGTTGACGAAGCAGATGATCCTGTCGAGGGCTCCGGCGCTTTCGAACGCCTGGCGGAAGAAGAGGTAGTCGTCGTTAGACAGGCCCATTCCTCCGAGGATGATCTTGTCCACGTCGGCTCTCAGGGCCACGTCGGCCATCACCTGGTTGTATGGCTGGTCAGGGTCGGCGAAGAAAGGAATCTTCTGACCGGACACGATCGTGTTGTTGAGGTCGATGCCGGCGATTCCGGTAGGGATAAGCTCCGAAGGCTGACGTCTCTTGTAAGGGTTCACGGACGGTCCGCCGATCTCCCTTTCCTCTCCTTCAACCTCCGGACCGCCGTCTATAGGCTTTCCGTAGGCGTTGAAGAAACGTCCCGCCAGCTGGTCGCTGACCTTGAGGGTAGGAGGTTCGCCGAGGAAGGTGACCTCGGCGTCGGTAGGGATGCCTTCCGTGCCGGAGAACACCTGGAGAGTCACGAGGTCGCCTTTCGTCTTCACGACCTGGGCGAGCTTGCCGCCCACCACGGCCAACTCATCGTTGGAAACTCCCTTGGCCTTGAGTGAAACCGTGGCCTTGGTGATGGCCTCCAGCTTCGTGTATATTCTTTGATAAGCCTTATTTGCCATTGTCTTCTATGAGTTTGTTGATCTTTCGGGAGTAGTTCTCGAACGCTTCGCCGTGGAACTTCGTGTAGTTCATCTGGCGCAGGTCGTTGATGAGTTCCTTGAAGAACTCGCGGCATTTCTCGAAGTCCTCGAAGTTGAAGTCGATGCCGCAGAGCTCCATGACGAGGTCAAGCATGTACTTCTGGCGCTCCATAGGGCAGAGTGCGTCGACCTCGTCGAACGCGTCCTGCTGGAGGAATACGAAGTCGATCAGCTCGGACTTCCAGAAATTGACGTGGTAACTTACCGGCACGCCGTCGTCGCCGAGGATGTTGATTTGCTCGTTGGCTTCGCGGCCCTTGCGCAGCAGGTTCTTGGCGGCAGTCACCTTCTCGACCCAGCCGCGCTCGACCTGCTCGTCGAGCCAGGAGGCGATTTCGGGATATTCAAGGTACTTTGAATATGAATCTATAGGGTTGACGGCAGGGTACCTCTTCTGGTCGGCGCGGCTCTGCTCCAGGCCGTAGAAGCACCTGGCGGCCTTCTTGGTGGATTCGGTCACAGGCTCCTTGAGGTTGCCGCCGGCAGGGGAGACGGTTCCGATGAAGGTGACGGATCCTGTCTTGCCGTTGTTCAGCACGACCATTCCGGCGCGGGCGTAGAAGTTGGAGATGATGGCTGAAAGGTCGACTGGGAAGGCGTCCGCTCCCGGAAGTTCCTCCATACGGTTGGACATCTCCCTGAGGGCCTGCGCCCAGCGTGAGGTCGAGTCGGCGAGCAGGAGGCACTTGAGGCCCATCGCGCGGTAATATTCACAGATTGTCATCGCCGTGTAGACTGAAGCCTCGCGGGCGGCGACAGGCATGTTCGAGGTGTTGCAGATGATGGTGGTGCGCTCCATCAGGTGGCGGCCGGTGTGAGGGTCGATGAGTTCAGGGAATTCGGTGAATATCTCGACGACCTCGTTGGCTCGCTCTCCGCAGGCGGCCATCACGATGACGTCGGCCTCGCCCTGCTTGGCGATCGCGTGCTGGAGCACCGTCTTGCCGCATCCGAAAGGTCCCGGGATGAAGCCCGTGCCGCCTTCGGCGATAGGGTTGAAGGTGTCGATGCAGCGGACTCCGGTCTCCATTATCTTCTGAGGCCTCGGCTTTTCCCTGTAGGCCTTGACTGCCACCTTGACCGGCCACTTCTGGGTCATCGTGACGTTGACGTCCTCGCCGTCTTCGCCGGTCAGGACCGCTATGGTCGCGTCGATGTTGTACTGTCCGGCCTTGGCCACGGACTTCACGGTGTACTCGCCCTTGAAGGAGAACGGCACCATTATCTTGTGAGGCAGCCAGCCTTCCTTGACTTCGCCGAGCCAGTCTGCCGCCGCCACCTTGTCACCGGCCTTGGCCATAGGTGTGAAGTCCCAGAGCTTTTCGTGGTCCAGAGGGTCCGTGTACTCTCCTCTCTTGAGGAACACGCCTTCCATTGTGGTCAGATTGTTCTGGAGGCCGTCATAGACGCTCGACAGAAGGCCCGGGCCGAGGGTAACCTCGAGCATCCTGCCTTCAAACTCGACCGGGTCTCCGTTCTTGAGTCCTCGGGTGCTTTCGAACACCTGGACAGAGGCCTTGTCTCCGCTGACCTTGATGACCTCGGCGAGGAGCGGTGTGCCCGCAAGGGTGATGTAGCAGAGTTCGTTCTCCGCCACAGGCCCGTCCACCTGGACCGTCACAAGGTTGGAAACAATACCTGTTACCTTTCCTTTTGTCTTCATATTCAGTTTTGTCTTTTATCTTTTATCGTTGTCTTGCTGGAGCTGTTCTCGTTCTGCCTTAGCTCTCGTTCTGCTTGAACTGTTCTTGCTTTGCGTTAGCTCTCGTTCTGCTTGAACTGTTCTTGCTTTGCGTTAGCTCTTGTTCTGCGTTAGCTCTCGTTCTGCGTTAGCTCTCGTTCTGCTTTAGCTCTTGTTCTGCTTGAACTGTTCTTGCTTTGCGTTAGCTCTTGCCTTGCTTGAACTCTTGCCTTGCTTGAACTCTTGTCTTGCTTGAGCTCTTGCTCTGCTTGAACGAGATTCTTATTAGGGCAATTAATATATATGTTGACTACAAAATTCTGTAAGTCGTTAATTATTAACCTTGTTTTGTAATAATCATATGGCTTGCTACTATCTTGTCGCTAATGCGATATTCGAAAATTCAGTCAAGATGTATATGATTGCCTTATCTTTCCGGAGCGGTGTATTCGACGCCTTTGCAGGTGGCGCGGACTTCGTCGATCAGCCTGTGGAACATCTCGCGGCCAGTCTGTTCGTCCAGTTCCGCCCACCTGGAAATGATGTGGAGCCTGGCGACGTAACCCAGTATGGCTTCCAGGCTGAAATAGTCGAAAGTGTTGATTTCCAGAATCTTGTTCCACGTCAGAAGGTCCAGGCCCCTCTCTCTTGAGAGAAGGTCTTTGTCTGCCAGGATTCCTTCCAGCAGCGCTGCCTCGTGGAATTCACCGGCCTCGAGATTGATCGTGTCCAGACTGTCCGGCCTGCCGAAGGCCCTGTTGAGGAACCTGGCCTTGGCGTTGCGGACGTTGAGGTCGAAGGCGTAGTATTCGCGGATGAACCTGTTGTAGTCCTTGAGCGCGGCCTGATAGAAGCAGATGTTCAGGTTCTCGCTGTTGAATCCGTACAGAAGCCTGTCTACCACCTTGTTTTCCCAGACGTCCAACTGAGTCCTTATCCAGCTTACGCAGGAGCCGAAAGACGAATCCTCCCCGAACTTCCAGTCAAGAGAGATGGCGGGAAGGCTGGAGATGATGTACTCGTAGTTGCTCATTGCTCACCGGTTTGATTTACTCGCCGAAAAGAATCTTGCGGACTGCCGGCCTGAGATATTCGCTGATGAGGTTCTTGAAAGTCTCGTCGGTCAGGCTTATGAAATAGGAACCGTCTTTCGGGCCGATGGTGAATCCGCCGGCAATCTTCTTTGAGAACTGCGCGGAGACGCCGCCCTTGAGTTCCTTGGCGAGCTCTTCCTTCACGAACGGCTCGAGCTGGCTCTTCAGGCTCTCGGGAAGAACCACGTTGAGGTCAACGGACTCTTCGGCGTTGAACTTGCCGGCCACAGCCTTGATGATTTCCTTGACGAATTCAGCTGATGAGAGCGCTGAGGAGACCTGCGTTCCTGTCAGCTTGCCGACCATCAGGTTTTCGATGTCCTTTCTGGTGGCCTGGATGCTCTGCGCGGCTGCCATCTTTACGTCGCCCTCGACCTTGGTGCGGTATTCTTCCGCTTCCTTGCCGGCTTTCTTGATTATCGCTTCGGCCTGTGCCTCAGCGTTTTTGATTATCTCTTCAGCTTTTGCCTGGGCGTTGGCCAGGATGGCGTCGCCTTCTTCCTTGCCTTTGGACAGACCCTCCTTGTAGAGCTTGTCCGTCAGTTCCTGTAGCTTATTTTCCATTAATCGATTATGTGTTGAATATTCAATCTTGCAAAGATAATAAAAGATAGCTACTTCCCAAATTTATCCTACGGCTCTTTCCCACCATTCTCTGCCATTCTCTGCCATTCCCTGCCTTTTTACTGATTATCCGCAATTATACCCAAGCCATACGTATGTTCTTCAATTCCGTATGTCTTACTGACTATCCGCATTTATGCCCAGGCCATTCAAGTCTGTCCTTCATCTTCACACTTGTTCCGTTGCACTTAAATAACGAGTCCTCTAAGTAGCAAGATTTGTTGCGTGGGAACTATGAGCTTGATTATCTGTGATTTAGCTGTTTGTCTCAAGGAGGATTCTCCTAAAGACAAATATCTAATTCATTATGATTCAATCTATTATTCCTTACGGCCCCTTTATTCTACTGGGTATTTTTGCGGATAATCATTTATGTCTTCAGAATCACTTTGATAACTCCTTAGTGACGGGACTTCCGGCCTTTTCCGCGCCCGTTACACTTTTCATAACGGGTAACCGCATCGATTCCGCCCCGAAACGCTCCCATTATCCTCTTTGTTGATTCAGTAACGGACCACCTGCCTTCACAGGCGGACGGGGATAGTTCTCTTGCAGGTGTCGGCACGGGAAAGTGCCCTTGCAATGATTTTCTGTAAGAATGACTGATGTCTTGGGCTTTTGTGCCGGACTTTTATGCAGGTGTCGGCTCGCATGGTTGTGGTTCGTTATAGCCCCTAACAGGCCGGGCCGTCCAAACAGGCTCAGACCGTAACAGGCTCGGACCGTCGCAACCATTGCGGCGATTATCTTAAAATTTGGCGTTCGGCAAAATAATGGGTATATTTATAAGTTGATTTGAACGAATAGTAGTACTATATGAAAAAAACACTGTTGCTTTTGTCCGCACTCCTGCTGGTGTCCTCATCCGTGTGGGGACAGAAATCCGATGTGAAGGCCATAATTATGGCCGATTCATTGAAGGCCTACGGAGGGGACTACCCGTATCCGTGCGAAGTTCCTGCGCAGACTCCAGCGCCCAAAGGTTACAAGGCTTTCTACATAAGCCATTACGGACGCCACGGCTCCAGGTATTACTGGGATTCGAAACTGTATCCCAGGCTGGATTCCATCCTTGTGGAGGCCCACGAAAAGGGGGCGCTTAACCAGGCAGGAGAGAAATTCTACGCTAAGTACAAGGAAATATATCCCGAGCTTATGCACGGTTGGGGAGAGCTGACTCCCCTTGGTTACGAGCAGCACGAGAGGATAGCGCGGACGATGTATGAGAGTTTTCCGACCATATTCAGGAAGGGGGGGCGCGTCAATGCCGTCGCTTCGCTCTCTGGTCGCGCCATAGTGAGTATGGCGGCCTTCTGTCAGGCGCTTTCCGGCTGCAGCGGCAAGCTTGACATCTATCAATGTTCTTCTCGTGAAACGTTGGATGCGACTGCTCCGGACGACAGGCAGAACCCTTACAAACGTTCTTTCGAGACGGTGAAGTTTCCGATGGAAAGGAGCGAGGTGTTTGAAGGTGTCCCTGCGAAACGCAACGTGTTCGTGGAGGAATTCATCAGCGATGTCAGCAGGCTGGACAGGAAACCGGAGGATATCAATTCGACTATGTGCACCTTCTTCACCTCTCTGCCGAGCATAAATTATTCAGGAATAATGGGTGACCCGTTGGATGCCGAGGAACTGTATTCCATCTGGGAATATGATAACAGGGACACTTATATGTACTACTGGTCAAAGCGTTATAGGGTTATTCCGCTGCTTGAGGACATCCTTGCGAAGGCTGAGGATGTCATAGAAGGACGCAGTTCAGACATCGCCACCCTTCGTTTCGGTCACGATTCCTACCTCGGTCCCCTCAATGTTCTTCTCGGTCTTGACGGTGCAGACAAGGTCCCGGCGGACCCTGCTGATTTCAAGAAGGTTTACCAGAGTTACCACACAGGAATGGCCGGCAACATCCAGCTGGTTTTCTACAGAAGCAAAGGAAGCGATGATGTCCTCGTGAAGGCGCTGCTGTGCGGTGAGGAGGTTACGCTTCCGCTACCTGGCGAGATGTATCCGTACTACAGATGGAGCGACTTCAAGGCTCACTTCTCGGCCGTCTGCGAGCAGTTCAGGTAGCGGTCGGAATTGTTCCGTAAATTCACGATGCGATGCCTGTAAATCTTCTTCCTGCTCTGCTTCTGCAGATTCTGGTGGTCGGGTACACTCCCGGCCCTGCGAACATATATTCATTGACGATGGCCGTCCGCTACGGGCGGGCCAAGTCGATGCGTATGTGGACGGGCCTGCTGACCGGCGCCACAATCGCCGTACTGGTGATGGCGGTGCTGACGCACTTCATCGGCGAGGCTCTCGGCTCCTATGTTGTTTATCTCAAGTATCTTGGAGCCGCCTACATCGTCTATCTGGCCTACAAGATGTGGCGGAACAGTTCAGGCGGTGACAGTGACGACAGGGGCTGCTCCTTCCGGAACGGAATGATAGTCCAGCTCACCAACGCCAAAATCCTGCTTTTCGAGCTGAGCGTCTACAGCACATTCGTCCTGCCATATTCAAGCAAACTCCACGACCTGCTTCCGGTGGCGGCTCTTCTGCTGATCGCCGGGCCGGGCGCCAATCTGGTCTGGATTCTGATCGGAAGTTCGCTGTCGCACATCTTCGGGAGGTATCACAGGCAGGTCAACATAGTCTCCGCCATCGCCCTCATCTTCTGCGCGGTTTACATTGTCCTGTCATAGACCATCGCGTCCACTTTGACGGTTCCTGGCATAGGAATCCTGTCGTGGGCTCGTGCGGGATAACTTATTGATAATCAAAACAAAAAGCATTTGTCTTTAGGCGGATTCCACTAAAGACAAATGCTTAAGTTGTTGTGAATCAAGGCTTCTGTCCCCACGGCTTATCGGCAGACCCCGCTCCGTCCGTTCCCTGTTTCCGCCGGTCGCCGATAGCACATTGCCTAATGTCTCCGATAACTCTGCTGTTCTGCTGTCCGATCCGCAGGAATTTCCGGGCGTGTTCTCGGCTGACTCCACAACTTGTGACCAGTATGTCAAGGTATCCGGTACGTTCATCTGATGGAAGCCTGAGAATGTCTGTGATGTTTGGAAACCTATTCCCTTCAGTGACAAAATACGTCATCTTTTTGTAGTCGTAGCCCGAAAAAGAATCGCGAGGCTCGCTGATGTCATATTCACTGCCTGTGTTGCTGCTGAAGGCGGCCGTCATTTTCCCGTAACTGCCATAGAAACTGATTGTGCGGCCGAAATCTATGATTGAATATTCATGGACTATGAAGTCAGAAAGCTGCTTTTTCTCGCTTAGGCTCAACGAGTCGAGGAGTGCGTCAAGCAGATCATAAGTCAGCGGTCTCTTATGGCCGTGGAGCATTCTGACTTTTGCAACTGCGGTTCTGACCCTTTCCGCAGCCTTTCTCAAGACGAGTTTTTTTGAATATGGATGGTCAGAATCAGCATAGGCCAGGAAGTTCCAATGCCATTCCTCCGCCCGTGCGCAGATCCTGTCTTCCACCGGGTTGTTGTAGAGGTAGGCGAGTGCGGTTCTGATCTGCTTGTCGCTGTGCTTGTTGGAAAGGCCAAAGTTCGTGAACAGGCTTCCTTTCAAGGAGTACCTGGTATTGTAGGCCTTGGAGAACTTGCTGCATAGTTCCTGGATGAATCCGGCTATGACCTCGTGTCCGTCAGCTTCAACAAGTGCGTGAATATGGTTGTACATCAGGCAGAGGCCAAGCACTTTGATCTTATGCTTGACCGCGAGCAGAGAAAAGAATGTGAAGTACACAAGCGAGTCCTTCTGGTTGTAGAACACGACAAAACCGGACTGCGCTCTCTGATAGATATGCCCGATCGCTCCCCTCTGATAAATCATTCTCCTCAAACGAGCCATAGTTCAATAATTTAAGATGGTTAAATGTTGGTTTATCAGCCCAATGCGCTCTGCAAGAAGCCGTAAGGTAAATATGTCCGAAGACTTCCCGTAAAGCGGCTGCTGAACCTTCGGCAAGTTAGGAAAATATCCGCATACTTCCTAGAATCGAGTTTTTCAGTTTTGTTTTCAGTTTTGTCGTCAGTGGGAGAGAGTTGTGTTCGTGAGCTGTTGCCGTGCGGGATAACTTATTGATAATCAGTATAAAAAGCATTTGTCTTTAGGCGGATTCCACTAAAGGCAAATGCTTAAGTTGTTGTGAATCAAGGCTTCTGTCCCCACGGCTACCCTATGAGATCGGGAGTGTTTTATTCGGGGAAGCCGGGCGGAAATCTGTGGGACCGTGCTGCTGACAGTACCGCCTGCTTGGAACGGCAGAAACCGCTACCCGAGGAAGCCGAGGAGGATGCCGGCGGCGGTTGAGCCGAGGGGGATGCCGGTCGCTACCCGAGGAAGCCGAGGAGGATGCCGGCGGCAACGGCGGAGCCGATGACTCCGGCGACGTTCGGACCCATAGCGTGCATCAGCAGGTGGTTGTCCGGGTCGAACTCCCGGCCGACCAGCTCGGACACGCGGGCGCTGTCAGGCACTGCGGACACCCCGGCGTTGCCGATCAGCGGATTGATCTTCCGGTCACCTTTCAGGAAGAGATTCCAGATTTTGATGAAAAGTACGCCGCATGCGGTAGCGATCACGAATGACAGCAGACCGAGGATGAAGATCTTGACGGAACTCCCGCTGAGGAACTTGTCGGCCTGCGTCGAAGCGCCGACCGTCAGGCCGATCAGAGTGGTCACCACATCGATCAGCGGACCTCTGGCCGTCTCCGCGAGCCTGCGGGTCACTCCGCTCTCTTTCAGGAGGTTGCCGAAGAACAGCATGCCAAGCAGCGGCAGACCTGAAGGCACGATGAACGCCGTCAGAAGGAAACCGACGATAGGGAAGATGATCTTCTCCTTCTTGCTGACCTGACGCGCGGACGGCATCCTTATCAGACGCTCTTTTTTGGTCGTCAGCGCCAGCATTATCGGCCTCTGGATGACCGGCACGAGAGCCATGTAGGAATATGCGCTCACGGCGATGGCTCCCATAAGGTCAGGAGCGAGCTGTGATGAAAGGAATATGGCGGTAGGTCCGTCGGCTCCGCCTATGATGCCGATGGCTCCGGCCTGGTTGGGGTCGAAACCCATAGTGAGAGCCAGAAGATAGGCCCCGAATATTCCCATCTGGGCGGCGGCCCCGACCAGCAGCAGCCGTGGCTGCGAGATGAGGGCGGAGAAATCCGTCATAGCACCGATGCCGAGGAATATGAGGGGAGGGTACCAGCCCTGTTTGACGCCTTGATAGAGGATGTTGAGGACAGAGCCGTCCTCATAGACTCCGATGTTAAGCCCGGGGAACATCGGGATGTTGCCGATGATCATTCCGAACCCGATCGGCACCAGCAGAAGCGGTTCCCACTCTTTCTTGATTGCAAGTGTGATGAACAAGATTCCGATCAGGATCATCACAAGGTTCTGCCACGTGACGTTGGCGAATCCGGTAAAGTACCAGAACTGCTTTAGGCTTTCGAAGATGATGTCCATTCCTCTACGCTATCTTGACGATTTCAGCGCCTTCGAGGACGGAGTCGCCCTTGCTTACGAGAATCGCCGTGACGGTCCCGTCGGCCGGAGCCTGGATCTCGTTCTCCATCTTCATAGCCTCAAGTACGGCCACTTTCTGGCCGGCCTTCACGGCCTGTCCTTCCTTCACTGAAATCTCGATGATCACGCCTGGGAGCGGAGATGTTACGGGCTTGCCTGAGCCTGAAGCCGGTGCCGGAGCCGCTGCAGGGGCCGGTGCGGACACGGTAGCGGCAGACGCTGCCGGAGTCTGTGCGGCCTTGGGAGCCGCAGGAGCGGCCTGGACTGCCGGAGCGTTCTCCATCTCAACCTTGTAGGAAGCGCCGTTGACGGTCACGTCGGCGACATTGCCTTCAACTGAACCTATCTCGACATTGTACTCGTTGCCGTTGATCTTGAATCTGTATGTTTTCATATCCGTAAATTTTCTTTTTATTATCTTGGTGATTGTCTGAAATTCTGTGCTTTGTCGTTCCAGCCGCTGTTCTGCGACGGGCGTATCGTGATGATGTAGCTCTCCTGGTCGTGGACCCCGCCGCCGAGGTAGTCGTCAAGGGCCATAGCGATGGCCGCGTAGACCTCCGTGCCGAACTCCTGCGTCAGAGCCATCGAAATCGCGGCCGCGACCTCCGGAGACATATTCGTTGAAGAGCCCCCTTTGGCGTGAGCGGGCATATTCATGGATTGTCCCGCCGCCTTCAGTGTCTTTTTCTTGTTGGCGTTGCCGATCCACCCGAAGATGAACGCCAGGATGGTCAGCGCGATGAAGACCACTGAGACCGAAATCAGTGTCAGCACCCATCCGTGCGGGTCTTTCTCCTTCATTTTCTGGTTGTTGGTCATCGCGTCCACATCGCCGTTGTACGATCCGGGAGTCGGCCTGTCCGTGACGGCGGTCTCGAAGTCCATCATTTTCACTCCCGTCGGTATCTTGGCTATGGAATGGTCGGCCGGCAGGTCGGAAGGGATTTCCATCGTGTCGATGACGGTGTGGCCGTCGTTGTTGACAAGGTAGACTGTAGTCCCGCGGCTCAGCGTGAAATTCGTGTGGTAGGTGCCCTGCGAAGAGTTCCCGCTGGCGTAGAAGATGACGCTCTGTCTCGGCCCGAGGGTCGTGGAAGCGTCTGTCGAAGGAATATGGTACTTCGTCAGGTCGGCCTCGTCATCGGACAGGTAGCAGCCGGCGAACTTGACCGTTCCGTAGGAACTGTTGAATATCTCGATCCATCCGCCTCGCTGCCCGAACCCGTCGGTCAGCCCGCAGGTGTTCTCGACGAGCACCTCGCTGATCCGCAGGTCAGCAAGATTCTGCGCCTGCGCCCCTATGGCGGCGAAAGCGAGAACGATGGAGAGTGCTGTTGATCTTATCGACATAGGCTACAGAGGAAGGTTGTCGTGTTTCTTGGCCGGCATCTGCTGCTTCTTTCCGGCCAGCTGCTCAAGGGCCCTGATGATGCGGAACCTGGTGTTGCGAGGCTCGATGACATCGTCGATGTAGCCCTTCTCTGCGGCCTGGTAAGGATTGTTGAAGAGTTCTTCGTACTCCTCCTTCTTGGCGGCCTTGATCTTTTTCTGCTCGGCAGGGTCCTCGACTGCCTTGATGTCCTTGGCGTAGAGGACGTTGACCGCTCCGTCGGCTCCCATGACAGCGATTTGGGCGGAAGGCCAGGCGTAGACGAGGTCCGCGCGCAGGTGCTTGCTGCTCATCACGATGTACGATCCGCCGTAGCTCTTGCGGAGTTCTACGGTGACCTTAGGCACCGTGGCCTCGCCGTAGGCGTAGAGCAGTTTCGCTCCGTTGGTGATGACGGCCCCGTACTCCTGCTGCGTGCCCGGAAGGAAGCCCGGCACATCGACCAGCGAGACAATCGGGATGTTGAAAGCGTCGCAGAAGCGCACGAAACGGGCTCCCTTGCGGGAGGCGTTGATGTCCAGCACTCCGGCCAGCATCTTCGGCTGGTTGGCCACGATGCCGACGCTCCTGCCGCCCAAATGTGCGAATCCTATGATGATGTTCTTGGCGAACTCTTTGTGGATCTCGAAGAACTTGCCGTCGTCGACTATGCTTCCGATGACCTTGTACATGTCGTAGGCCTGGTTCGGATTGTCCGGGATGATTTCGTTGAGGGAGTCGTCCACACGGCCCACAGGGTCATCGGTAGGCACTCTCGGGGCCTCTTCCATATTGTTCTGAGGAATATAGGAGAGCAGTTCCTTGATGGTCGCTATGCCTTCCTGCTCGTTCTCGGCCGCGAAGTGGGCCACGCCGCTCTTGCTGGCGTGCACGCTGGCTCCTCCCAGTTCCTCCTGCGTCACGACCTCGCCCAGCACGCTCTTCACAACGGCCGGTCCGGTCAGGAACATGTATGATGTGTTCTTGACCATCACCGTGAAGTCGGTCAGGGCAGGGGAGTAGACCGCTCCGCCGGCGCAAGGTCCGAATATTCCCGAAATCTGCGGAATGACTCCTGACGCAAGAATATTCCTTTCGAATATCTCTCCGTAGCCTGCGAGGGCGTCGACTCCCTCCTGGATTCTCGCTCCGCCAGAGTCGTTGAGGCATATGAACGGGGCACCGTTTCTGGTGGCGAGGTCCATCGCCTTGCAGATCTTCTCCGCCATCGTCTTGGAAAGCGAACCTCCTGAGACTGTGAAGTCCTGGGCGGCCACATAGACCAGGCGGCCGTCGATCGTGCCTTGTCCGGTCACCACTCCGTCTCCGTCGAAGTGCTGCTTGTCCATTCCGAAATTCGTGCAGCGATGCCGTACGAACATGTCGAATTCCTCGAAGCTGCCTTCGTCAAGCAGCAGGGACAGGCGCTCGCGTGCCGTCAGTTTGCCTTTGGCGTGCTGCGCGTCGATCCTTTTCTGGCCGCCGCCCAGCCTGGCCGCCGCTCTGCGCTCGACCAATTTCTTGATGTTATCCTGTTGTATGCTCATACAATGCCGTAGTTAAAGTAAATTGCGAATCGCAAATTTATCAAGAATACTTCTTGAATCAAAATTATCGGCTGCAAAGTAGTAAAGAGCGCTTCGAAGCCGTGAAGTGCCCTTTCCGGTGGTGAAATCGGAAAGGAATCGGAAAGTGAATTGGAAAGGAACCGTGAAAGAACCGTGAAGGAACCGTGAAGAGGCTGCCGTCCGAGGCGGCGCCTGCAGAAAAAAAGCGCCCCGCAGTCACGGAACGCTTTCTCTCTTTCTTTCGGAATCACGGACTATTCAGCCGGCTTGAGGGTGCTGTAGACGCTGGTCACGTCGTCGTCGTCCTCGAGAAGGCCGGTGAGCTTGTCAAGAGTCTCGCGCTGCTCCGGAGTCACATCCTTCAGGTCAACGTTAGGGATTCTCTCGAAACCTCCGGACACAAGCTCGTAGCCGTTGTCCTCGATGTACTTCTGGATCGCTCCGTAGGACTCGTAGGCTCCGTAGATCACAACATTCTTTGTGATCTCGCCGTCCTTGTCCTCCATCTCCTCGATGAACGCTTCCGGATCGTCGTCGCATTCGCAAAGCGCAAGCTGGAGCTCGTCGATGTCGATGCTGTCATTGTACTTGATGCGGAACACGCACTTGTGGTCGAACATGAAACTTACGCTGCCGCTCGTGCCGAGGGATCCGCCGCACTTAGTGAAGTAGCTTCTGACATTGGCTACGGTGCGGGTGTTGTTGTCTGTCGCGGTCTCGACGAGGTAGGCGATGCCGTGAGGACCGTAACCCTCGAACACAACCTCCTTGAAGTCGCCCTGGTTCTTCTCGAGAGCCCTCTTGATGGCCTTCTCGATGTTGTCCTTAGGCATATTCTCGCTCCTGGCCTCGGCCATGAGGGCCCTGAGCCTGGAGTTGCCGACCACGTCAGGTCCGCCCTGCTTTACGGCGATTGTGATTTCCTTTCCGATCTTGGTGAAGGTCTTGGCCATATGGCCCCACCTCTTCAATTTTCTTTCCTTGCGGAACTCAAACGCTCTTCCCATATTCCTTTATTTGGTCTGGCTTTCGATGCGGGTGATGTACTTGTCGATGTCGTAGCCTTCGATGGACTGGGCGTACTGATCCTTGATCTTCTTGTAGAAGGTGAGAGCCTTGGCGTTGTCGCCGAGTTCCTCGCAGACGACTCCTGCCTTGAGGAGGTAGCCGGCGGCGAACATATTGTCAGCCTTGGCTGCGGCCTTCTCGAAGCAGCTGAGAGCCTCGCTGTACTTCTCGAGCCCTACATAAGCGTCACCGATGCATCCTTCAGCGCGTGCGGCGAGAATCTTGTCCTTGCCGTTGTACTTCTTAAGGTAGTCGATGGCGTTCTGGTAGTTGCCGAGCTGAAGCTCGCACACTCCTGCGTAGAAATAGACGTCCTTGCCTCCCTTGGTTCCGAAATCGCTGATGATCTGGGCGAAACCGAGCACGTTGCCGTCTCCGTTGAGCGCAAGGTCGAACTCTCCGTTGCGGAAGTTGGCTTCCGCCGGGAACATCTGGGCTGTGGCCTCTTCGCACTTAGGCTGATAGTAGAACTTAAGATAGGCCACGATTGCAACGGCGATCACCACGAGGGCGGCCAATGTGCCGTAGATGGCCTTTTTGTTCTCACGGAAGAACTGGTCGGTCTTGGAAACGGTCTCGATGACCTTCTCCTGACGCTGCTGTTCCTTCTCTTTTTCAATTACCTCTTTTTTTGCCATTTCTATAAATGTTTTTTTTGTTATTATCGTTGTCTGTCCGGTATTGTCCGTTGTCTGTCCGGCCTGCGGGACCGCTGCGTGACCTCAATCGGGGGCACCTGCAATTGCCGTCTGCAGGCACGGGCTGGGCATTAGTCCGCAAAATTATAAAAAATTGTTCAATCCTGCAATTTGGACATTGTTTATTGCTTTGCTGCTTTGCAGAAAATGTCTGTCGGCAGTGATTATCCGCGTCATCTCCGGCCATCCCTCTCCGGCGACGTTTAAGGCTTTTATC
>CAVCDF010000049.1:0-11688 GCA_963600795.1 Anaerotignum sp.
CATCCGGAAAGCCGTGCTGTCGATCATAACCAACCTGAGCCAGGACTGGTTCTCGTTCTCGATGTGCACTCCGTTAGAACCGCAGCCGAAAGGAGGAGCGGCATAGCAGCCGATCTGCTGGACCTGAGGCAGTTTGCTCACGCGGTCATAAAGAGCATGATTAGCTGCCGTATTGCCCCAGCCCAGTGAATGGGTGCTGACATTGAGCAGATCCTTCGTCTCGTAGCCGGTCGGCAGATTCACCATATGGTTCATCTGCAGCAGCATAGTCAGCGACACGGCGATCAGCACGGTGCTTATGACATTCTGACAGACAATGAATATCTTACTGAACACCAATTTGTTGCGCAGTCTGAAATCGCCTTTGACGACATCCACCGGCCTGAATTTCGAGATCATCGCAGCCGGCAGCAGCGCCGACAGAAGCGAGATGACCACCAGCAGGCCAAGCCCCACCGCTATGCTTGCCGCATCGGCGGACAGGACGACGGTTGTGTCGAGCAGTTTTCCGAACCAGCCTTTCAGCCCCACAGCCAGCAGACAGCCTATGACGAAGCAGCCTGCCGTGAAGACGAACGACTCGGCGATGTACCTGAATATTATGTCTTTGACGGATTCGCCGAGAAGCCTTCTAGTTGCCATTTCCTTAGCCCTCTTGCCGGTCTGGGCCACCGTCAGGTTGATGTAGTTGAATATGGCCGAGACCAGAAGCACAAGGGCCACCAGAAGCAGGATCTCCACGACCTTTTGGTCACCCTTGCGAAGCGGGGCATAACTGTCCAGGTCCGTGAAATAGAGCTTGTCGAATCGGGTGAGTGTGGAGCCGTAGATGAAAGCTCCATCAGAATCGTCACGGTGATACCAGTCGCCCCAGTATGCTATATATTTATCCAGAAGTTTTTCCGCCACGGCGTCAGGGTCCGCTCCGTCCGCGAGGGTGAGGAAGGTCTTGATGGATCCGAAGTTGTCCATTCTCTGGTACATACCGTCCAGCACCTTCATGCTCAGGAATATGTCATAATGATTGAACTCGTCGTACGGTCCGAAATCCTCGATGGTGCCGGTCACGGCATAAGTCTTTCCGGACAGGCTGAAGGTCTTTCCGACAGGATTCTCACCTCCGAAGGCCTTGCGTGCGAAACTCTCGGACACCAGGGCGTCGCTTTCTCCGGCCAATATCCTGTTCTCGTCGCATCCGGTGATCCTGTAGTCGAACAGCTGACAGAAATTCGTGTCCAGGGCCACGGCCTTGACTGAGTAATAGTCTTCTCCGACCATAATGTCGGCGTTGCCGTATATGCCGACTCTGGTCCAGGTCTTTATCTCGGGAATGCTCGGGAAGAATTCCTCGGCTGTGCCGAGGGTCATTCCGACACAGTTGCCCATACCGATGGCGTAGATCTCCTTGGCCTTCGGCTGGCGGTTTCCCACGCTGAACTCCGTTCCGGCGTAGGACATCAGCAGAATCACGAATCCGAGGGCCACCGAAAGCCCGACAATCTCCACGAAGGAGTAAAGCTTGTTTCTCAGCAGAAACTGGAAGTAACTTTTCATACGGCTGAACTGAATAAGCCAGACTAAACTAAACCAAACTGGACCGAGCCAAACCGAACTCGGCCGGAACATCATCGTACCTATTCCGTGCCAAATTCAGCAAGTCGCTGTACATCAGATTTTTAGTCAGGAGACATGTTCGCCGGACTGTAAAGAAACTTTACACTGTCTGTAAAAAATCTTTACAGAATGTTCCCGGGACGCCGATGCGTCACCGGCATCAGAAGAGCATTTCCGATTGATTGAAAGCTTCTCAAGCGAGAAGCAAAGTGCGCGGGCGGACCGGTCAATTGTCGGCGACAGGACGTACCAGGCAACCGATGTAGCGGTTGTTTTCCTGGATTCCTTCACGGACTCCCCAGAAGTAGTATGAAAGATTCTGGTCGTTATAGTAGGCCGTGTTCAAGGAGCTGGTCTGGTAGTGAGTTCCATCAGCCGGGTCGGTGTAGACTTTGTCCCAGTATGCCCAGCCTCCGGCAACCAGGAAGATGGAGCAGGAATTCGACTTGCTGACAAAAAGATAGCCCTCCTTCTCGTTGCCGTCCGACGCCTTCTCTGTCACCCTGCCTCTTTGGCAGGCTGCAACCATCTCGTTCACCTCGTCGGCCGTAGGGATGCGGCATCCGGTGCCCCAGTGTACGCTTGCGGCATCATCTTCCGCTTCCAGCACGCTCCTGCCGTCCTCCTTGGTGTATTTCGAGTACTGGGACGCATAGCCGCCGAACTTGTAGTTGGAGCCGTAGTACGTGGACTTTGTCTCGATCTCGCCCCAAGCGTAGAAATCGCCCCTGTCTGCCTTGCCGGCGGCGCCGACGTTGGTTTCAGCCCAGAGCAGTCCGGATGCCAGGCCGAGGTCCACGAACTTATGTCCGTTGACAAGGTACCGGTTTTCAACCTTCGAGAACGAAGGAGAGACCAGGACGAGCTTTATGGTGCCCCTTTCGATAGTCACTTCGTTCGTGGCGGTGGAATATTCATAAAGCTGAAGGTTCTTCTTTCCTTCGACCGCGACACCGCTAGCCACGGTGACGGACAGGTTGAAGGTTCCGCAAGGGACCGGGAAGAAGAACACCCCGTCATCTCCCGGAGTTATGCCGGTGTATTTTATGGTGACGGTGTTCAGTGAACTTGCGGCTGCAGCGGAAGGAACGACTATGGCCGGGTGGTCCCTGGTCAGGTCCGCCGTGAAATCTCCGCAGATCTGACGGTCCGCAGCGATGGTCACCGTACCTTCCGGGCCGATGAGATTCTTCACCCTGATTGCGATGACGCCGCCAAGATGCTTGAAAATCACCGACGAAGAGGTAATCCAGCCGTATGCTGGCGGATTGGCGCTCTTGTCGGAGCCGTAGTAATAGGCGTCGGCGCCATTGTAGGAATATTCAGAAGGCAGATGATAGGTCAGCTCATCGCCTGAAATCCTGTGGTTCGCGTTATAAGGATAGACGGCATATTCTCCGAATTCGCCCGTCATTTCCCCGACGAACAAAGCCTTTTGCTTGCCGGCGTACGTTCCCTTTTCCTGATCGTCCATATAGAAAGGCGTGAAGCCTGCGGAATCCTTCGAGGACACGCCGATGACATCGTCGACATTCCAGTACAGGTTTCCTTCCTTGTCGAAGAAGACTCTGGTCTGGGTTCCGGAGGCCACGCTGGCGGTCAGGCTTACCTTGCCTCCGGCCGGCTGGCCTTTCTGCGGATCGTCCTGATTGTTGTTGTCCGGCATTCCTGCCTCTTTGCCGCAGCCTGCCGCAAGCAGGACGGCGACGGCAAGTACATTGAATATGCGAGTGTTCATTTCTGCTTTTTTTGATAAAACGGGCGCAAAGCTAATTCATTTCCCTGACTTCGGCAAACCGGAAATGGCTAAAGTTCTAAAAACTTTATTACCTTCGCATCGGAAATAAATGGACATGAACATGGAGAAGAAATTGCACACCGCCTCGATCTGCGTACAGGGAGGCTACAGGCCAAAGAATGGAGAACCGATAGAAGTGCCTATCATTCAAAGCACTACGTTTAAATATGACAATTCCGAGGAGATGGCTATGCTGTTCGACCTCAAGAAAGAAGGCTATTTCTACACCCGTCTCCAGAATCCGACCAACGATGCCGTGGCCAAGAAAATCGCGCAGCTTGAAGGCGGAGTGGGAGCGATGCTCACCAGCAGCGGCCAGGCGGCCAATTTCTACGCCGTGTTCAACATCTGCAACGCAGGCGACCACATCGTCACCTCCAACGAGATCTACGGCGGGACCTACAATCTCTTCGGCGTCACCCTCAAGAAACTCGGAATCGAGTGCACTTTCGTGAACCAGGAGGACAGCGAGGAGGAAATCCAGAAAGCGTTCCGCCCGAACACCAAGCTTGTCTTCGGCGAGACCATCAGCAACCCGGGCTGCCGTGTCCTCGACATCGGGAAATTCGCCCGCATCGCCCACCGGAACGGCGTTCCGCTCATCGTGGACAACACTTTCGCCACGCCTGTGAACTGCCGTCCTTTCGAATGGGGAGCCGACATCGTGACCCACAGCACCACCAAATATATGGACGGGACAGCCACTCAGGTGGGCGGAGCCGTGGTTGACAGCGGCAATTTCGACTGGATGGCGCACGCCGAAAAATTCCCTGGACTCTGCACTCCGGACGACAGCTACCACGGCCTGACCTACGTCACGGCTTTCGGCAAGATGGGGTACATGACCAAACTTGTGGCCCAGCTGATGCGCGACCTCGGATCCATCCCGGCGCCGATGAACTCATTCCTACTGAACATCGGCCTTCAGACCCTGCATCTTAGAATGGCTCAGCACTGCAGGAACGCCCAGGCGGTGGCCGAGTTCCTCCAGGCAGACCCTCGCGTGGCCTGGGTCCATTACAGCGGCCTCAAAGGTGACGACTGCTATGAACTGGCTCAGAAATACCTTCCTAACGGATCCTGCGGAGTCATAGCGTTCGGCCTGAAGGGTGACAGGGAGACGGCCATCAAGTTTATGGATTCCCTGGAGATGATCAACATCGTCACCCACGTCGCCGACGCCCGCACCTGCGTGCTCCACCCGGCAAGCCATACCCACCGCCAACTGTCCGACGAGCAGCTGAAGGAAGCCGGCGTCGCGCCGGACCTCATCCGTCTGTCAGTCGGCATCGAGGACATCGAAGACATCCTCGACGACATCAAGCAGGCCCTCGCGAAAGCGGAATAGCCGGCAGAAAGAAGGCGAAATCTCTTCACGACTGATTTTCTATCCGACATTTGGTGCAAGTTCGCAGTAAATGCCGGATAGTGTTTTGATGTGCTTTAAGTTCGGTGCGGATCTGCACTAAATATCAGACGGAATCCGAAGACCGACGGCAGAATTTCACGAAAAACGCCGGCAGCGCCTTACGGGTGCAATTCTGTTCCAGCCGTTTCGGCCGTGCCCCGGCCACACGATGCCGTAGGGCGTATTCCGGCGATTTCCCGATAACAGAATTACAGGGAAAGCCGCTACGATTATTTCCGGCTGCAATTCTGTCGAAGGTGCGCTTAGTGGGAACTGGGAATCGTCCATAGTTTGATGGATATAGATAGTGACGGGAGCGTTTAGTGACGGAATCGATGCCGTCACACGCGACGGAAGGGGTGATGGGAGCGAATATGCCCGAAGATGATCCAGTCACTAAGAAGTTATCAAAGTGATTCTGAAGACATAGGGAATTGAAGAGCATACGTACGGCTTGAGCATAATTGCGGATAATCAGATTCTCTGATGCAAAGATATAGATAAGCATATAATTTTCACAAGCAACCGCCACTGTTGCATCTACACATAGTTATCATGCCATTTCACTCCCGAGATGCGCTCCGCCAGCCTTGACCTCATCCACCTTCTCGATACCCGGTATACAACAGACAAACTGAATATCGAGGACTTTCTCTAAATTCCCACCTGCAAAACAAGTTGCAACACTACACAAACTTCCATCGGGAATCCATTATCCATCTAACAGTCATGTCTTTCTTGTTCAATATCAAAGAATTGCACCTTTGTAGCCATTGTCATATCCTTCAATTATCACGAAAGTACAAACTCTAAAGAATGACACAATTTTAGAATTATAACACAAACTTTTATTATATTTGAAATTATAAGCAAGCAACCCCTAATTTTTAACATGATAACAGAAAGAACTCTTATCGACAATTCGTCGGATGCGCTATCGATGAAGACAACACTCCACGAGTGTATCACACGTGATGGCATAAGAGAAATTCGCATTGCGACCGGCTACTGGGACATCCCTGGTATGACTCTTCTTTATGATGAACTGAAGTCGTTCCTTGAGAAAGAGGAAACCGTCATCAAGCTGCTTATAGGAAGGGACCCCTATGTCTATGCAAATCAGATAAAGAATCCGATTTATAAAGATCACACTTATCCGAATGACTTCATCCGGACAGACATATCGAATCTGGAATTTACTGAGGAGTACGAAAATGTCGTCAAACTTCTGCTGGATTACTGTGACGAGGATGAGGCTAAATTCAAGATTAGACTGTATAACAAGAACGCTGAGGAAGAATCTCAGTTCCTTCACTCCAAATGTTATATCTTCTCCGGCAATGATGGCCATAAATGGAGTCTTGGCATCGTCGGCAGCTCCAATTTCACCCAAAAGGGACTTGAAGGTAATGCCGAACTCAACTATCTTGAGAATGACCGCCATATCATCGACTGGAATGAGGAGGCAGAGGGTGTAGGAAAAGGTCACATTCAGTGGTTTGAAGAGAAGTGGGCTCTTGCAGAAGACTGGAACAAAGAGTTTCTGGAGCAGGTTCTCCGCAAGACCGAGATAGGGAAGAAAGTAGAAAAAGAGATTGAAGAGCAGAAGAATGCACCTCTTACACCATACGAGCTGTACATCAAGCTCCTCCAGACCAAGTTCGGAGACCTCGTGGACAGAAATCTTGAGAATGTTATCGAGGGCTACCTTCCTAAGCGATACGATAGCTACGAATATCAGCTGAATGCTGTGAAGCAATGCTTTTCGACCATGCAGCAGCACGGCGGATTTATGCTGGCGGACGTTGTCGGACTGGGTAAGACCATCGTAGGAGCGCTCGTTATCAAGCATTTTCTGAACTTCCCCGATCCGGATGGAAGAGAACGTAAGGTCCTTATCATTACACCACCTGCAATACGCTCCTCCTGGGTGGATACTATCAGAGAGTTCGACAGGGACTGTGTGGACCCGATGGTTCCAAATATCGAATATATCACAACAGGAAGCATTGGTAAGCTTGTGGATGATGAGGGGGAAGACTCTGAAGACGAGAGGGATTCCGGTGCATTTGAGACTGAACTTAGTCAGGAAAACTACGGCCTCATCATCATAGATGAAAGCCATAAGTTCCGTAATAGCGACAACTCGATGTACAAGTCGCTCGATGCGCTCATTGACCAGATATGCGCTGACACAGGTAATTACCCTTACATCGGTCTTCTGAGTGCTACGCCGCAGAATAACCGTCCTGACGATCTGAAAAATCAGATATATCTTTTCGAGAGGAATCATAACGCATCCACTTTGAAGAAGGCAAATGGTGGCAATATCGAAAGTTTCTTCTCTGAGGTCAGTAGAGACTATAAGGCAATTATCGCCAACAAGGTTGCAATCAACGATGCTGATGAATTCGTTCCAGAAACTGAAATGACTCCTCAACAGAGGCAGGCCAAACTCAAGGAAATATCGACAAGAATCCGGGACTGTGTCCTTTCAGACATTATGATTCGCCGCACTCGCACGGATGTCAAGAAGTATTATAGCGACGACCTGAAAAAACAGGGCATCGCATTCCCTGACATCAAGGGCCCTATCAGCCTCAACTACAAGATGAGCAGCAACCTGGCCCATCTCTTCTCGGACACGATGAACCTCATAGCTCCGACCGAAGATTTTCGCTTTGACAATTCGGATTATCTGTGCTACTACAGATACAGGGCCATTCAGTTCCTGCTTGATCCTGATGCCAAAAAGCTCTATGTCGGCCGTGGAAACCGCGATACTGACACCCTGGCGCTGCAGCTTGCCAAGATTATGCAGATCAATCTTGTCAAGCGTCTCGAAAGCAGTTTCGCAGCATTCCGACAGTCTCTTCTCAACCTGCGCCGGTACACCAAGAATATGATCAGGATGTGGGAGAACGACACGATTTTCGTGTGCCCGGACATCGATGTCAACAAAGAACTTGATATTGAGGCCAAGAAACAGAAGCTCGGTCGGACTGTCAGCTTCCCCGAATGTGTGGAAGACTTGAGACGGAAAATCAAAAGACTCGACGAGAATGGCCGTAATGAAGATAGCCGCAACAAAGAATACGCTCGTGCGGACTTTATGCCGGAGTATATAGAGTTGCTTAATCACGACTATGATTTGATTTGTGAGCTTTACGACAGATGGGCGCAAAATACGGAAGACCCAAAGTTTGATGAATTCAAAGACAGCCTCAAGTACAAGCTCTTCGACCAGGAGATAAATCATCCGCACAAGTTGGTCATCTTTACGGAAGCAATCGACACTGCCAACTCCATCACTGCAGCATCAGAAAGCAAGGGCTACAGAGTACTGCAGATTACAGCTGCGAACCGCAACGAAAATGAGCAAGTCATTAAGGAGAATTTCGATGCCAATTATAAGGGAGAGTGGAAGGATGACTATGACATAATCGTCACCACGGATGTCCTCGCTGAAGGAGTTAATCTTCACCGAGCCAACTGCATCCTCAATTACGATACGCCGTGGAACTCCACGAAACTTATGCAGCGCATCGGTCGTGTGAACCGTATCGGAAGCACTGAGCCTTATGTCTATGTGTTCAACTTTATGCCGTCGGCCGAGGGTGATGCGGAAATCAATCTAGTCCGCAAAGCTCATACTAAGCTTCAGTCTTTCCACACGCTGTTCGGAGAGGACAGCAAGATATTCTCCGATGATGAGGAGGTGGCACACTATGGCCTCAACGCAGTCGTCAATGGAGAAGAATCTCCTTTGGAGAAATTTGTCTATGAACTTAAGGAATACAAGGCGGCTCATCCGGAAAGATACGAGGCAATAGAGTCCACCGAGGAGGGTTTGGAGATGTCTATGACCAACACGGATGGATGCGGATACTTTATGGTTCGCACGCCTAAGATGGCAGGAATGTTCGTGAAGGTGAATCCTGCAGATGGGGAAGGTCAGGTGATTTCTCTAATAGATATGCTGAACTCTTTCAAACCAGCCGTTGATGCGGAAAGGTGTGAGCTTCCTGAAGATTGGGAAAAGATGAAAGATGCGGCCGAACAGAGCGTCACTGCAGAACTTGCAGATGCAAAATTTCGTAGAGGTAATTCCAAGAAGGCAACCGATGCCAAAGGTATCATCAATGATTTGAGAAATAATCAAGCGATGTCTGCCGAATCTAGAAAACTTCTGGCGGCCGCTGACAAACTAGTTCGATATGGCAACAATGACATCATCAAGCGAATACTGAAGATAGGCGAGGCCGTGGCCGAGCGTAATGAGACGCTTATACCATTCACTCAAGAAGATTTTGATGCATACCTTAATGAGGGTATCGCCAAGATGGTAGCAGATGTTCAGCTCAGGCAGGGCAAACCGAGTGTTTACATTGGAATCAATAAGTAGAATATAAGCTCAACTATATGGATAATAGAGCGTTGAAGGAGTTCTTTCAGAAAAGATATGAGAGCCCCGAAGCATTTCTTACGAATGTGATATACCCGATATTCGGAGAGGAAAACTACATTTCGTCCGGGAACTATCATTGGCTCGTCAAGCATCCCGAAGACCAGACAGCTGCCGCAAATGCCGGAATCAAGGACATTTTGGTCTTGGGTAGCATTTATGTTGAGGGTTCGCAACTTGACATATTTGATATAACGGTTGCCTCCAAGCGACATCTTGCCAACAACCGTGTGAGCATACAGTCGCTGATCAGGAGAATCATTTCGACATACTCCGGAGCGTTTATGATTTTCCACTACCAGAACAGTGACCGTTGGGACTGGAGATTCTCGTTTTGCCATAAGGGCGCAAGCCAGCTGGACTCCAGCGACGCTAAGAGATATACTTTCCTCCTCGGTCCTGGACAGTCCTGTCGCACGGCAGCTGAGAACTTCTGCAAACTCGGCGAGAAGATATCCAATAGTGGGGAGTTTGAGATGTCGGATATCATCAAGGCATTCGACGTAGAGGCTCTCTCCAAAGAATTCTTCGATAAATACAAAGCCCAGTATGAAAAATTCGTCAGCTATATGGCCGACGAGGCTAACGGTATGCGGGCTGCCTTCATCGATACTGGATTTGACCGTGACGGACTTAGTGATGAGGGAATCCGCAGCCGCGAAGAGAAGCCTCTGCGCGACTATGTAAAGAAACTTCTCGGCCGCATCGTGTTCCTGCACTTCATTCAGAAGAAGGGATGGCTCGGCGTGGAGCCAGGAAAAGAATGGGGAGAGGGTGATATGGACTTTATGATGAATCTCTATGACAGAGCGGATGAAGCCCAGCAGGCCAACTTCCTTGACGCTGTCCTGGAGCCTCTATTCGAGAAAGGACTGAATACTGACCGTTCCGATAACGATGATTTGTTTGACACCGGTGTCAAGGCGATGCCAAACAACGGCATCGTCAAGATTCCATATCTTAACGGTGGCCTTTTTGAAAGAGAGGAATCAGATGAGCCTGATACCGTATTTCCTGCGGAGTATTTCAAATCGCTGCTCACTATCTTCGCCCAGTACAACTTCACAATCGACGAGAATGACCCGAATGATGCTCAGGTAGGTATCGACCCTGAAATGCTCGGTCGAATCTTCGAGAATCTCCTCGAGGATAACAAGGACAAGGGCGCTTTCTACACTCCTAAGGAAATTGTTCAGTATATGTGCCGCGAGTCGCTCATCGCATACTTGCAGACTGATAAGGATGAAGCTGAAAAGCAAGCAATTCGCAATTTTGTTACGGAGTACGATATCACTTCATTGTCGGAATCTCAAAAATCCGAGATAGATCAGAAACTTAAGGCCGTCAAAATTTGCGACCCTGCCATCGGCTCTGGAGCATTCCCAATGGGGCTTCTCAGAGAACTCTTCCTCTGCCGAGGAGTCCTCGAGAACTTTAACAATGCTGCCGAGATCAAACGGCACATCATACAGAAGAATATCTATGGCGTTGACATTGAGAAGGGTGCAGTCGATATCGCCCGTCTGCGCTTCTGGCTTTGCCTTATTGTTGATGAAGAGACTCCTCATGCCCTGCCTAACCTTGACTTCAAGGTGATGCAGGGAAACTCATTGCTGGAAAGCTACAAGGGAATCGATTTGAGCCGATTGACTGCGGAGAAGAAGACGGTTACCGACGGATTCCTGTTTTCTTTCTATGAAGATGAGACAGATGTGCAGCGCCGAAAGTTGAGGAAACTGCTGGATGAATATTACGACTGCCAAGATCACGCTCAGAAAGATGCAATCAGAAAGCAACTTGCCGGCTGTATCCAGTCTCAGCTGGATGCTTCAGGCCTTTCCCGTCAGGGTAGGTTTGGCGAAGAACTTATCGACCTGTCTCATATTAACATCGCCGGCAATAATCAGTTCTTTCTCTGGCACACATGGTTTAATGATGTATTCGAGCAGGGCGGATTCGATATCGTGATAGGTAATCCACCGTTTATTCAGTTGCAAAATAATGGCGGTCAGTTGGCAAAGTTGTATGCTGAATGCGGCTACAAGACCTTTGCCCGTACCGGAGATATTTACTGCCTGGTTTATGAGCGAGGATATCAGTTGCTGAAGCAGGGCGGGCACCTCTGCTTCATTACATCCAACAAATGGATGCGTGCAGGTTACGGTGAAAAGACACGTGAGTTCTTTGCCAATTATACAGACCCGCAATTGCTTATCGACTTTGCCGGGGTAAAGATTTTCGAGAGTGCTACTGTAGATACCAATATACTCCTGTTTTCTAAGTCAGAAAACCGACATAATACCCTCTGCGCCATTTCCAATAAGCAAGATAAAGATAGTATAAAGAATTTGAGCGTTTTCGTGCAGCAGAACGGAATACCATGCGACTTCTCCAGTTCTGACT
>CAVCDF010000050.1:0-25601 GCA_963600795.1 Anaerotignum sp.
GGTTCCTTCGGAGAAGCATCCCCACGCTCCTTACCGCCAGAGCCAGAGGCGCGGCATCTACCGCAAGTACGCCGAGCAGCTCATCGAGGCCGGCTACGCCTACTACGCCTTCGACTCGTCCGAGGCTCTCGAGAAGGCCCGCTCCGAGGCTGAGGCCGCAGGCAAGACCTTCATCTACAACCAGGTGACAAGGATGACGATGCGCAACTCCCTCACCCTCCCGGAGGCTGAGGTCAAGAGGCTGCTCGAGGAGACCTCCGACTGGACTGTCCGCTTCAAGATGCCTGAGAACACAATCGTGAAGATGGACGACCTGATCCGCGGCCACATCGAGGTCAACACCGACACCCTCGACGACAAGGTCCTCTGGAAGAGGGCCGACGAACTGCCTACCTACCATCTCGCCAACATCGTGGACGATCATCTGATGGAAATCACCGAGGTGATCCGCGGCGAGGAATGGCTTCCGTCCCTTCCGCTTCACTATATGCTCTACAAGGCCTTCGGCTGGGAGGACACGATGCCTCGTTTCGCCCACCTGTCCCTGCTTCTGAAGCCGGACGGAAAGGGCAAGCTCAGCAAGCGCGACGGCGACAAGCTCGGCTTCCCTGTCTTCCCTCTGAGGTGGGTAAACGCCGCCGGCGAGGTCTCCAGAGGCTACCGTGAGGACGGCTACTTCCCTGAGGCCTTCGTCAATCTGCTCGCCTTCCTGGGCTGGAATCCGGGCGATGACCGCGAGATGTTCACAATGGACGAGCTGGTCAAGGCTTTCTCCCTCGACCGCATCGTGAAGTCAGGCGCGCGTTTCAACCCTGAGAAGGCCCGCTGGTACAACAAGGAATACCTCCGCCTGAAATCCGACGAGGAACTCGCCGCCCTCTTCGTCCCTGTCCTTGAGGAACACGGAATGAAGGTTGTCGAGTGCTGCCATTGCGCAAAGGCCGCCGGCGGGAACGTCAACGAGTTCGGAGCGGACATTGACAAGCACTTATTCACGAAGGGTTATGTTCAGAACGTGGTTTCCTTCATCAAGGAAAGAGCCACCTTCGTCAAGGACTTCTGGACAATCGCGTCCTACCTCTTCGTCGCGCCGAAGGATTTCTCTGAATATGGAATCAAGGCCGGAGCCGCGGTCGAGCCGCAGAGCAACGACCCTCGCCGTCAGGCGGATCCTCGCGCGAAGGTCTATGACGATGCCGCCACGGCACCGTTCCTCGCCAAGGACGTGGACAAGTTCTGGAAGCCTGAGGTTGTTGAATATGTCGGCCGCGTCGCTGACTTTGTCAATGAATATGCAGGCGAATGGGCAGTGGAGGCCTTCGAGAAGGCTCTCGAGGAGTTCATCCGCGGCAACGAATGGCCGATGGGAAAGGTGATGAACGCCACCCGTCTGGCTCTCGCCGGAGCCGCCAGCGGTCTTGGCATCGCCGACATCATCGTACGCATCGGCAAGGCCGAAACCGCGGCCCGCATCGCCTACGCCGCCTCCAGGCTTGCTTAGACAAGAAATTCGGACAGGAATTGCAAAAGTTGTCCAAAATGCCTAAATTCGCACACTATTGTACGTTCAGATGGGGTTTCTGTACGAGATAGCGAATTGATATCGTTTTTACATTAAAAAGGAAAATGGAAAAAGGACCTATTTCACAATTCATCACCCACAACTACCGCCACTTCAACTCAGCGTGCGTGGTTGATGCCGCGAAAGCCTACTGCGACCTTCTCGACAAGGGTGGAAAGATGTTCCTTGCTATGGCCGGTGCAATGAGTACGGCCGAAATCGGACTTTCCCTCGCAGAGATGATCCGTCAGGACAAGTTCTCGTTTGTCTGCTGTTCAGCCAACAATCTTGAGGAAGACATCATGAATCTTGTCGCCCACTCTCATTATTACAGAGTTCCGGGCTACAGGAACCTCACGGCGGAGCAGGAGCAGGAACTCCTTGACAACCACTACAACCGTGTGACCGACACCTGCATTCCGGAGGAAGAGGCGTTCCGCCGTCTCGAGGGTGCGCTTGTAGAGGTCTGGACGAAGGCCAAGAACGAGGGCAAGAGGTATTTCCCTTATGAATATATCTACCAGCTTCTCCGCAGCGGAGTGCTTGAGCAGTACTATGAGATCGACCCGAAGGACAGCTGGGTAATGGCTGCCTGCGAGAAGAACATTCCTATCATCTGCCCGGCCTGGGAAGACTGCACGACCGGCAACATATTCACGGCTCACTGCATCCGCGGCGAATTCCCTACCGATCTCGTGAAGACCGGCGTTGAGGTTATGATGTTCCTCGTCGACTGGTACAAGGCCAACGCCACCGGAGCCGGAGTAGGCTTCTTCCAGATCGGCGGCGGCACTGCCGGCGACTTCCCGATCTGCGTCGTTCCTATGATGGAGCAGGATCTCGGCTGGAAGGGCACACCGCTCTGGTCATATTTCTGCCAGATCTCCGACAGCACGACTTCCTACGGCTCTTATTCAGGCGCCGTTCCTAACGAGAAGATAACCTGGGGCAAGCTTTCCCCGACCACTCCGCGTTTCATCGTGGAGAGCGACGCCACCGTCGTGGCTCCGCTTATCTTTGCGTACGTGCTCGGCTGGTAGGACCCGTTTCGTATTCCGCTTAAGGTGATGATCGGGGAGTCCTCCGATTGTCACCTTTTTTCTCTTTCCGGCCACTCCGCGTGGTGACTGTTCCGTCAGCTGTCAATTGAAAATCCCCAAAAATATTGAAAGATGAAGAAACACCGTTTGGCCGCCGGTCTCCTGCTGGTACGTTTGACCAGAAAGGTGAGGAAATATGTCCGCAAGAGCATTTCACGCGTCAAGGAAAACCTTGCCGCAAGGAAGACGCTGGACAAGGTCGGCAGAAAGCTTGAGCAATGGGTAAAGGACGGCAAGCACCACGAGAACTATGAATCCATGGACAGGATTCTCGACGATCTCGGGCTTACTGTCGAGGAACTGTCGTTCTACTGCTCGAGGGTTCTGAAAAAGAAGTTTCTGACCTGGAGGAAGGAACTGAGAATCGAAGAATCCAAGAAGCTGCTGCTGTCCAATCCGGACCTGCCCGCCTGCCACGTCGGCTATCTTGTCGGGCTGACCGACAAGTCCAACTTCCGGCAGCAGTTCAGGGAAATGGTCGGCTGCACTCCTTCAGAATGGCGCGAAAGGCATCTTCCGGGGCAGGAACACAATGCCGGCCTGGAGCAGGATTCCGAGGCGGATGACTGTCAGATGATGTAGAACTCCCTGCGGTACTTGTAGTTGGAACGCAGCTGCTCGAAATTCTCAGGGTTCATCCTGAGCATGAAGTCGTCCGTGAAGATCGGGTAGTTGTACTGCAGCACGGAAGCTATTTCCCCTTGTTTCTTCCCTTTCAGGTCAAGACGGATGGACTCGAGTGCCATTATTTCCGTCTTCGGGAAGAAATCGTACAGCGGCTCTATTCCGAAGAAACGCGCTACGGCTCTCACGGCGGCGGTGGTTCCGTTCTGCTTGCCCTGGTATGAATATCCGGCTATGTGCGGAGTTGCGATGTCCACCATTTCCAGAAGTTCCCGGTCGATGTCCGGTTCGTTGTTCCAGGTGTCGATAATTACAGGCCCGAGTTTCGGGATGGCCCTTTTCAGCGCTTCATCATCCACCACTTCGCCTCTGGAGGCATTGATGAAGATAGTGCCCGGCTTCATCTTGGCGAAGAACTCGTCGTCAGCCATTCCCTGCGTGGTCTCGTTCAGCGGCACGTGCAGGGTTACTACCTGGGCGTTCTCAAGCAGGTAGTCCAGAGGACAGAATCCTTCCATCCCTTCTTCCGCCATTCTAGGAGGGTCGTTCTTGAGCACTTTGAATCCGAGGGCGCCGGCGACGCTGTCAACCCTTTTGCCCACGTTTCCGACTCCTATGATGCCGATCTTGTCTCCGTCCAGCCTTATGGCTTTTCTGGCGGCGGCACCGTAAAGGGCGGAGAACACATAGTTCATCACTCCGCCTGCGTTGCATCCTGCCGAATTGCGCACTATGATTCCTTTGGAGTTGCAGTAGGGAAGGTCGATGTGGTCCATACCGATGGTGGCGGTGGCTATGAATTTGACAGGCGTTCCTTCCAGCAGCCCGGCATCGCATCTTGTCCTTGTCCTGACGATCAGCGCGTCAGCCTCAAGGACGGCATCCCGGACAATGTCCTTGCCTGCCAGGTAGGCCACATCGGCATAAGGCTCGAATATTCCTTGTATGAATGGGATGGCACTGTCGATGACCATCTTGATTCTTTTGCTCATAGTTGCCTGAAAATTAGTTACTTGAGAATTATTTCCTTGACGAATCCGACTGTCTCGTAGTCCTTGACGAAGAGTTCGTCCCGCTCCAGGAAGCCGTTGATCTGCTGGATGAGCGCAGCCTTCTGGAATTCAAGATGGCTGCGTACCATCGAAGAGGACACGGTGACATAAAGCTTGCCGCCCCTGTAGAATTTCCGAAGAGTGTATGCTGAAGCTCCGGACACGGCATCCCAGGCGGCGAACACACGCTGGGTGTTCAGCCCGGCGCTCAGCTTCAGGGCGCGGATGTACATCGGGATGAGCTTGTCCATCCCCAGCGCCTCCTTGCGCGGCGTACCCTTTATCTTTTTGTACTCAGCCATCATATTTCCCTGAACTCTCCCGCGACAGCCTCGAAATAGGCTCTGTCCTGCGTGATGCCGTCCACTATGCCTGACATCCGCACTTTGTTGCTGTCCGTTATGAAAATCTGTCCGAAGTCATTCCCTGCCACCATCCCGAGCAGGTTGGAGATACGGCTCATGTCGAGTTTGTCGAACACGTCGTCCAGAAGGAGCATGGGCGGGAATCCGTGCCTGCGCTTCATAAGCTCGTACTGTGCGAACTTCAATGACACGAGGAACGATTTCTGCTGGCCTTGCGAGCCGCATCTGCGCAGAGGGAAACCGTTCATTACGAAGATGAAGTCATCTCTCTGCACGCCCGCCGAGGTGAACTTGAGCAACCTGTCCTTTTCCCGGGACTCCTTCAGCAGGTCTTGCAGCGAACCTTTCTGAAGGTCGGAGCGGTAACTGATGTCCACCGTCTCGTGTCCTCCGGAAATGGCCTCATAGTGGGACGCCACCAGAGGAAGCAGGTCCTTGACGAAGGTTTCCCTTGCCCTGAACACCACGTCGGCATATTCATTCATCCTTTCGTCGAACACGTCCATAAGGGTTCCGTCGAACGTTCCCTCCTTGAGCATCCGGTTGCGCTGGAAAAGCAGCCTGTTGTACTGCTGGACGGCGGAAAGATATTCCCTGTCCATCTGCGAAAGCACCGAATTGACGAAGCGGCGCCTGTCTTCACCGCTTTCGCTGACAAGGGAGATGTCCGAAGGGGAGACCATCACTATGGGCAGCACGCCTATGTGTTCCGAGACCTTTGAATATGCCTTCCCGTCCCTTAGGACTTTCTTGTCGCCTTTGGCGCTCACCTTCACGGAAAAGCGTGTTTCCGGTCCGGCGTTCATTGAATATGTCCCCGCGACGGCGAATTCATCGGTTCCGTGGCGGAAACTGAATCTGTCCGAGCCGGCGAATGCACTCTTGGTCATCGAGAGGTACCACACGGCATCCATCAGGTTTGTCTTGCCCTCCCCGTTGTTGCCGGAAATGCAGTTGATGTTCGGCGAGAAGGACAGCTCTTGGAAAGCGATGTTCCTGAAATTCTGTATGACTATTTTCTTGAGTGCCGGCATCCCGGATCGATTTTATGCCTGTTCCTTTTTCTGGCGGTTGCTGCGCCGGATTGCAGGAATACCTTCCAGTTCATTCAGATTGTCTCCTTCCTCGACTGCGAGGACCGGCTTGCGGTCGCGGTCGAAATGGAAACGCTTGACATTGTCGGACGAATTGTGCCCGATGGTTCTGACCTGGTCCACGATTACCCCTTTGTTCTCCTCGATTTCGATGCCTGGTGCGGAGCCTTTCTCGTACTTGAAATCCTTGCCGATCCGGACAGTGTTGCCCAAGCCGGATTTCGCCATGTCCTGGAGGTCGTTCACCTTGAATCCGGTGGCTATCGCCGTAATCTGGATTTCATCTTCAATCTCGTCGCCCTCCAGCCAGACGATTCCGGTCTTGAACTTGTTGATGTCCCCGGTGTATTCCTCTATCTTCTTGTTGATTTCCTTGAGTTCGCTCATCGTCAGGCCCTTCTGGTTCTTGCCGCAGGTGATGTTGACCAGCAGGCTTTTTGCCGTCTTGAGGTCGAAGTCGTTGAGCAGAGGAGATTCCAGCGCGCCTTTGACTGCATCGTCTATCCTGTTCTTTCCTCTTCCCTTGCCTATGCCCATCAAGGCCATGCCGCTGTTGTGCATCATTGTCTTGATGTCCTCGAAATCCACGTTGATGAAGCCCTTCACCTTGATGATTTCGGTTATGCCCTTCACGGCCGTGGCCAGGACCTCATCCGCTTTCGGGAATCCCTCGTGCAGCAGTTCGCTGCCGAAGTGCTGATAGAGCTTCTCGTTGTTGATTATGATGAGACTGTCAACGTTCTCGGCAAGTTCAAGGACTCCGGAAATGGCCCTCGTCATGAAATTGATCCCCTCGCTCTCGAACGGAAGAGTGACGACACCTACGGTGAGAATGCCTTTGCTTTTGGCCATCCCCGCAATTATCGGAGCGGCGCCGGTGCCTGTACCTCCGCCCATCCCGGCGGTTATGAAGAGCATTTGAGTCTCCTCTCCCAGAACAACCTTTTCAATCTCGTCCTTTGCCTCGATGGCCGCCTTGCGGCCTTTCTCCGGTTTGGTCCCTGCTCCGAGCGCGGTGTCTCCGATGTGGATTTTGGTAGGTACGGGGCTGGCCGCCAATGACTGGCTGTCTGTGTTGCAGACGATGAAGCTGCATCCGCCCATCTTTTCACGGAACATATAGTTGACGGCGTTGCATCCGCCGCCGCCGACTCCGATGACCTTGATCATCGAATTGACCTGCTTCCAGTTGCTGTCTCTGTCAGGCTCGACCGTGATTTCTTCATCGATGATTTTATCTTCTTCCATATCGCTATACTTCTTCATCGTTCATCTCCTTGTACGCATTTTTGAAATGATCCACAAATTTTTTCCAGCTGATGCCTCTTCCTTTTTCATTTTCTGGCTTTGCTTTGGTCTCCCGGTCGTTTGCATCACTGTTCCCTGTTTCAGGAGTCCAGACCGGTTCCGGATCATTTTCAGGTTCCGGTTCGATTGTCGTTTCGGGAGCCCGTGCCAGCCTCCGTTCCGGTTCAGGGGCCGTCTTTGTCTCCGGATCCTTGACTCTTTCCGTGCTGTACACAGGTTCCGCAGGCGGTTCCGGCTTCCGTTCCTGAACTGTCGCCGGCTTTTCTTCCCGCTCCGCTACAGGCTTTTTCTCCTCTTTTTCGGTTTCCCTGACTGCCTTTACGGTGTCGATCGTGGAGATGGTCACTGTTTCCTGAATGCAGTTCAGCGACTTGGCATCTTTTCCGTACAGAATCATTCCCATCGATGTCGCCGCGCTTGCTTCGCCTGCTTCCGGCCATCCTTCGCAGGAAAAGTCCTTTTTGGCAGGGACACCTTTCTTTACCGTGTACCCTGAGAGCTCCTTGATGTAATTGGTGCAGTTAATCAGTTCGGCGCCTCCGCCTGTCACGACTATACCGCATTTGAGGATGTCTTCCGAAGAGAGTCCGCTTTCCTCTATCTTGTACAGGAGCGCCTCCACGATTTCTTTCATCCTTGCGGTGACAATTTCGGAAATGTATTTGACGGTTACCTGGAAAGGCTTCCCGTCTTCGCCGTCTACCAGCAGAGTTTTTCCTCCGAATGAAGCGAGATCATCAGGCATGCAGGCGCCATAGGCTTTCTTGATGTTTTCCGCCAGACTGTGCGAAACGTTGCATTCCGACTCTATGTCATCCGTTATCGCATTGCCTCCGAACGGTATTGCGCCGAAGTACTTCATGATTCCGTTCTTGAAGATCGTGACCGAACTTACTCCTGCTCCCAGGTCGAACAATGCGACTCCTTTCTTCATCTGTTCGCCGGTGAGGACGGCTTTTGCCGTTATGCCCGGGATGAAGCATTTTCTTGCCGTTATGCCCGGGATGCCGTCAAAGATCTTGTCGATGTTCATCGAGTGCCTTTTGCTGCCGATGAAAACCGTGAAATTGCCTTCGAGAGTTTCCGCAGGCATATCGATGATTTCGCTTTCAGGCTGCTCGATGCTGTCTTCCGTGGAGAATGACTGTGCAATCGCCCCATAGCAGGTGTGCTTCTTCGAGTCGTCCATAGGGTAGGATTTCACCGCATTGTTCTTCAGCTGTCTGATTTCTTCCTTCCCTATCAGGCTTTCGGAATCTTCTCTGCTGACGCTGGCCGTGGCGGTCTCCTGCTTCACGCACCAGCGCGGCAGCCCGACGATCACCTGCTTGATTTTCATCTTCAGAGCCTGCTGCGCTTCCGTTATGGCGCTTCTCACCATTTCGGTGGTTCTTCCCGGTGCCGTCACGGCACTTTTCTGGACACCGGCGGACGGCGTTTCCTTGTAGTATATGACCTGCGTGTCCTTCCCCTGGACACTGGCTACGCACACGGCAATCTTCGAGGTGCCGAGGTCCACGGATGCTATGTATCTTTCTCCCATATCGTTGGTCTTATTTCCGGCAGACAATCTGCCCGTCATATTTCACGTTTACAGTCGAGTAGTATCCTGCCCCTTTGGCCGGCAGGATGGTTGTGTAGTACCGTTCGATCTTGTCGAACTTGGATTCATATCCGTCGGGCTTCCCGAAGATGAAGGATTCCTTGCCCTCTACAGGGTGCAGCACGATGTCTCCGTCCTGTCTTACGGTAATCCGGCCGATGTTCCTTTTCCAGATTCCGGTCCGGTCCATATAGTCAAGAAGTCCGATCACACCTTCAAGCCATTCGGATTCCTTCTCAGTCTTCGGCTTCCCTTTGTAGGCGGCGCTTATTTCGAGCGGCAATGCTCCTTCCACGTCCATCACCTCAGGCGCGTTCCCCTTCTTCAGCGGGAATATGTACCCGTCCTTGTCCGCGTAGAAGTCAAGACCGTTCTTGTGCAGCCTGAGCACGGGCATCCTCTGGGTGATCCTGATGTTGAGGACCCCGTCCGGAGTGGTGTAGGCTTCCGCCTTGAGCACCACGCCTTTGCCGCAAATGATCTTCTCCACCTTCATCAGGTTCACGCTGTCGAGCCTCTGGCCGATGTAGGCTCCGTACTCTTTGTTCAGGTAGCCTTCGACATCGTCCTCGGTCATGAACTCCAGACCATCGGTGAACTCTACATTCAACCCCGCGCAGGTAAGCTGGCTGAGCCTCTTCGAGTTCATCCCGAAGATGACACAGCAGAGCAGACTCAGCAGGCAGAATGCCGCTACGATGAGAGTTATCCTGAGGACCTTTTTCATTTCTTCAGTTTTTCTTCAAGCATTTCGGTTATCGGTGTGATGAAGCGGTCGATGTCTCCGGCTCCGAAAGTGCCGAGAATGTCGATCTGTTCCTTGTCAAGGCAGTCCATCAGTTCTTCCTTTTTCAGCAGAATCTTTTCAGGTGCCGTCACCTTGTCGAAAATCAGCCGCGAGGTGACTCCCGGAATCGGTTCCTCACGGGCAGGGTAGATGTCCAGAAGAATCAGTTTGTCCACATTGCTGAGCGCCCGTGCGAACTCGTCGGCGAAGTCTCTTGTCCTTGAAAACAGGTGTGGCTGGAACACTGCGGTGAGCTTTCTTCCCGGAAACATCCCCTTGATGGAAGAAATCGCGCTTTCAAGTTCTTTCGGATGATGGGCGTAGTCGTCGATGTAGGTCAGGTGCGGCGTATTGACGTGAACGTCAAGCCTGCGGCGCACTCCTGAATATGAGCCTATCGCATCCTTCACCGCTTCAGGGCGCACTCCGTTGCAGAGGCAGACGGCAGCGGCCGCGACACTGTTCTCCACGTTCACCCATCCCGGAACCCCGGCCCTTACATTTCTGACCGTTCCACCGGGGTAGACGATGTCGAAGATGCAGTGCCCCGTTTCGTCTGTCCGGATGTCCTTTGCGTAGTAGTCGGCTGAAGGGTCGTTGTAGCTGTAATGGAGAATCCTGGCCATGGTGTCCTTGTCGGAGATGTCCAGCCCCGATTTGACGATGAGCGTCCTGGTCACCTGGGAGGCGAAGGCCTTGAATGCCTTGCGGTACTCCTCGAGAGTCCCGTAGATGTCAAGATGGTCGGCATCCATCGATGTGATGACCGCAGTCGCCGGATGCAGCTGCAGGAAGGACCTGTCGAACTCGTCCGCCTCGACGACGATTGTCGGAGTGTGCCCGGTCAGCAGGTTGGTTCCGTAGTTCTTGGAGATGCCTCCGAGAAAGGCTGAACACCCCGTCCCGCTTTCGGTCAGAATGTGCGCGACCAGCGTGCTGGTGGTGGTCTTTCCGTGAGTTCCTGCCACCGCGAGGCAAGTCTGTCCTTCGGTCAGTTCACCGAGCATCCGCGACCTCTTCACGACCGTGTAGCCCTGCTCGCGGACATAGACCAGTTCCTTGAGGTCGGCGGGAATCGCCGGCGTGTAGACGACCATAGTGGAGGCTATGTCCTTGGGAATATAGTCGGGGTCGTCCTTGTAGTGGACGTCTATGCCCTCCTTCTCGAGAGCCTTGGTCAGCGGGGACGGCGTCTTGTCGTAGCCCGCCACCGGGTAGCCCTTGAATTTGTAGTACCTTGCGATGGCGCTCATACCGATGCCACCGATACCTATGAAATAAATCTTTGAATATTTTGACATTGTCCTACTCCTTGGTCAACTTGTAAACTTCTTCCGCAATTCTGCCGGCCGCGTCCGGCAGTGCCATCTTTCCGGCGTTCTCCTCAAGTGCGGCGATCCGGGCGGGATCCTTCAGCAGTTCCAGTGCCGTCGGAATCATCTTCTCCATAGCCTCTGAATCCTTCACGATCATCGCTGCGTCCTTGCGGACAAGGGCCATAGCGTTGTGCGTCTGATGGTCCTCGGCGACATTCGGCGACGGGACGAAGATCACGGCCTTCCTCGCCGCGCAAAGCTCTGACACCGAACTTGCTCCTGAACGGGAAATCACCACGTCCGCAGCGGCGTAGGCCAGTTCCATCCTTCCGATGAAATCCGTGTGGTGAATATGCCTGAGCGCTTCCGGATTCCTGGCTTTCTGCTCAGCCATGAACTCGTCGACCCCGGCCTTGTAGTACTTGCCGCACTGCCAGAGAACGTCCACACCGTCGATCCCAGGACAGCCGTCCGAGATCCATTTCTTCATGCACTGGTTGAACCTCGCGCTGCCGAGGCTCCCGCCTACTATGAATATGTGTCTGCGGGAAGGTTCGAGAGCATATTCCTTGACCCCTTCCTCCTTCATCGCGGGTGTGCAGGGGGTGATGATGCTTCTGATCGGGTTGCCGGTCATAATGATCTTCTCCGCCGGGAAGAACCGCTCCATCCCTTCGTAGGCCACGCAGATCTTCTGCACCCGGCCTCCAAGTTTCTTGTTGGTCAGTCCTGCGAAGCCGTTCTGCTCCTGGATGAGGGCCGGGATTTTCATCCCTGTGGCCGCCCAAAGCAGGGGAGCGCTGGCGTAACCGCCCACTCCGATGGCGACCTGAGGCTTGAACTCCTTGATGACCTTTCTGGCCTTGCGGAGGCTGGCGAGCACCTTGAACGGCACGCTGAGGTCGTTGATGATGTTCTTCAGGTTCAACTGTCTCTGAAGGCCGACGATCGGCAGCCCGACGATCTTGTAGCCTGCCGCCGGCACCTTTTCCATCTCCATCTTCCCCTCTGCCCCGACGAACAGGATCTCCGTGGCGGGATTGAGCGCCTTCAGTTTGTCGGCGATGGAGACGGCCGGGAAGATGTGACCTCCCGTGCCGCCTCCGCTTATGATGACTCTCAATGGTTTATGCTCTTCCATATTCATTACTCATTGTTATGGTCGTCGATTTCATAGTCCGGGATGTCGTTCTCGTGGACCGGGTAGCCGCTCTCCATCAAGTCGAGGTCGTCCATCCCGCTTCTGACCTCGTCCCTCACGGCCACTTCTCGGTTCACCAGAGGCTCCGCATCCTTCGTCTCCTTGTCTATCTTCCTTTTGGCCATCTTGCTGATCGACAGGATGATGCCGAAAGCAAGGCTGAACATCAGGAAGGAAGATGCACCGTGGCTGATCATCGGCAGCGTCTGTCCGGTCAGAGGAACGATGCTACTGTTCACCGCGATGTGCATCATCGCTTGACCTGTGATGAGAATCGCCAGTCCTCCGACGGCAGTCTTGGCGAAAGGGTTGTCACAGTTTCTTACTATGATGGATGCTCTGGCAAGCAGACTTATGTACAAGATGATCAGAATGATTCCCCCAACGAGACCATATTCCTCCACTATGAAGCAGAACATGAAGTCTTCGTACATGATTGAGACAACGGAACTCTGTGTGCTCTTCCCCGGCCCTTTGCCGAAAAGACCTCCTTCTTTAAGGGCGATTTTGGCGCTCATCGGCTGGTAGATCTTGTCGCGGGCGGCGTAGAACTCCGGACTCTTTTCCGGACTTTCCTCCATTATCTTCAAGTTCGTGTCAATGTCCTTATCGTCCCCGACACGTGACAAAGCGTGCTCAAGGTGAGGGAAAGGTTTGTGTCCTGCAGGAAAGCAGGCGTTGAATCCTATCGAGGCTGTTAGCATCGCCACCGCCACCGCACCTGCAAGGAGCAGTTCTTTGAACTTGATGCCGCCGACCAGAAGAGTGATTGCAAGAATGCCTCCGATGAAGATTGTGCTGGAAAGACTTCCGACCATCATGCACAGGCAGGTGCTGAAAAGCGGAATGTAGATGTAAACGATTTTCTTTACTATGGTTTTTTTCCAGAACGGATGAATCTGTGAAAGATTGTTGACAATTGTGAAATCATCTTTGCGGAGAGTTGTTGTGGCCCAGGCCAGATACATCACCATGACGACTTTGACAAACTCGAACACGTGAACCTGAAGCCCGAAAACGCTGACGATTCGCCAGGCATCGTTGATGCGCAAGGCCTTGACAGGGCCAAGGTCAAGTCTGAATACCAGAATCAGGAGCAGAATCATCGATGCTGCATAGCCGAACTGGGACAAAATCCTGAAAATACCGATTTTCGGGATGATATAGCAACCGATGATGACCAGCAGACCGATTAAGGCAAGCATCATCTGCTCGCCGACAATTTCCATTCGTGTCATTCCCGTACTCGTCGTCATCTGTGTTGTTGAAGAGAAGATGGCCACGATGGAAAACAGGATCAGCAGCAGCACGATCATCCAGACCACCTTGTCTCCTTCAAGGTTGTCGATGAAATTCCACAGCGTCTTTTTCTTCTTGCCCTCAGTCATATTCATAAAGTCAAAAGTCACACAGTCAAAGTCATACGGTCATATTCCTAAAGCCTTCTCACGGCTTCCTTGAACTTCTCGCCGCGGTCTTCGTAGCAGGTGAAGAGGTCGAAGCTGGCGCAGCACGGGCTGAGCAGCACCACATCTCCGGCTGAAGCGAAACCGCTCGCGGCCTTCACCGCCTCGTCGGCGGACAAGGTGTCCACCATCCTGTCTTTGCCGACGATTCCCTCGAAGGCCTCGTGGAACTTGTGGTTGTCCACTCCGAGGCAGACTATGGCCTTCACCTTCTCTTTCACGAGCGGCTTGAGCACCTCGTAGTCATTGCCTTTGTCGGTGCCACCGACGATCCAGACCACCGGCTTCTTCTGGCATTCCAGAGCGTACCAGGCTGCGTCCACATTGGTAGCCTTGGAGTCGTTGATGTAAAGCACGTCCTTGATGCTCAGCACAGGTTCAAGCCTGTGCTCGATAGGCTGGAACGTGGCGAGAGCCTCGCGGATGGTCTTGTTGTCGATGCCCGAGGCCTTGGCGGCCAGCGCTGCGGCCATCGAGTTGTAGATGTTGTGCTTCCCGCCCAGAGCAAGCTCTTTCAGGAATATGTCGCATTCGTCGTCTTCGTATTTGACCACGATCTTGTCCCCCTTCAGGAATGCTCCCTGGCTGACTTCGCTCTTCTGTGTGAAAGGAAGTTTCTTGGCGGAGAGTATGATTTTGTTCAAGTGGCCGATGGTGATTTCGTCGTCGGAGTCGAATATGAAGCAGTCTTCCGGCCTGAGATTTCTCGTGATGCGGAACTTGGCCTTGGTGTAGTTCTCCATCTTGTGGTCGTAGCGGTCGAGATGGTCCGGAGTGATGTTGGTGATTATGGCGATGTCCGGATGGAAGTCGTAGCAGTTATCAAGCTGGAAACTGCTTATTTCCAGGACATAGTAGTCGAAATGCTCCGTCGCCACCTGCAGGGCGTAGCTCTTGCCGATGTTCCCGCCCAGACCGACGTTGAGGCCGGCGTTCCGGAGCAGGTAGTAAATCAGTGAAGTGGTGGTCGTCTTGCCGTTGCTGCCTGTGATGCAGATCTTCTTCGCGGTGTCGTACCGGCCCGCGAACTCGATTTCTGAGATGATGTGCGTTCCTTGCGCTTCAAGTTTCTTCACGAGAGGTGCCGTACCGGGAATGCCCGGACTCTTGACGACTTCATCGGCGTTGAGGATGAGCTCTTCTGTGTGATGCCCTTCCTCGAAGCTGATGTCCCATTTCCTGAGTTCTTCCGCAAAATGCTCCGCTATCTTTCCGTTGTCCGAAAGGAATACATCGAAGCCCTTTACCTTCGCGAGAACAGCGGCTCCGACACCGCTCTCTCCTCCGCCTAAAACTACTATTCTACTCATATTCAACGACTTTATCTTATCTTAAGCAATGCAAGCGTGGCCACGGCGAGTATTACGCTGATCAGCCAGAACCTTGTGACTATCTTTGCCTCCGGAATGGCGTGCTCCGGCCTGGTGATGAGCGCCGGTATGCCTTCCTTCTGGTAATGGTGGTGCAGAGGAGCCATCTTGAATATTCTTCTGCCCTCACCGTATTTCTTCTTGGTGTACTTGAAATATGTCCTCTGCATCATCACGGAAGCGGCCTCGACGAGGAATATTCCGCAGAGAATCGGAAGCAGCAGTTCCTTCCTGATCAGCACCGCGCTCACACCGATGATGCCTCCGATGGTAAGACTTCCGGTGTCTCCCATAAAGACCTGGGCAGGGTACGAATTGTACCAGAGAAAGCCCATAAGCGCTCCAACGAAGGCGGACATGAAGATTGCAATCTCTCCGCTCCCCGGGATGTACATTATACTCAGATAGTTGGAGTTCAGAAGGTTGCCTCCGAGCCAGGCAAGCACTCCAAGCACCACTCCCACCACCGCGCTCGTGCCGGCGGCGAGTCCGTCCATTCCGTCCGTAAGGTTGGTTCCGTTTGAGCAGGCTGTGATGACGACTACGATCATCAGCACATAGACCGCCCATTTGCAGTACCATCCCCATCTGCCCTTGAACGGTGAGAACCATTTGTAGTCGAATTCGTGGTTCTTGACGAACGGAATCGTGGTCTTGGTGCTTTTGATGACGTTCTTCATCTTCCAGCCGGTATCCTGCGCCACAAGTGTTTCGGTGTCCACGTTGAGCGCTCCACGGTTTCCCTGCGCAACCACATTGTCGATTCCCGGAGAGACAGGAACCTTCTCCCTCACGACTATGTCGTCGCTGAAGCAGACGGCCAGGCCTATGATCAGCCCCAGAGTTATCTGTCCGACAAGTTTCGCCTTCGGGTGCAGGCCCTCCTTGTTGTGCTTGAAGACCTTGATGTAGTCATCGGCAAAGCCCAGCGCTCCGCACCAGACTGTCGTGAGGAGCAGAAGCTGGATGTAGATGTTCTTCAGGTTGCAGAACAGCAGCACGGACACCAGGATCGCCAGGATGATGATGATTCCTCCCATCGTCGGAGTCCCTTTCTTCTGCATCTGCCCTTCCAGTCCGAGGTCGCGGATGGTTTCTCCGATCTGCTCCTGCTGGAGCCAGCGGATTATCCTCCGCCCGGCGAAGAACGAGAGGAGCATTGCGGTGACGCTCGCCAGCATAGCCCTGAAGGACAGGTAGGTGAAAAGCCCCTGTCCAGGGATGTCGTACTGCTTGAGATATTCAAATAGATGGTATATCATCGCTTCTTCTCCTTTCTTCGTTATTCTTTCATTCCCGCGAACACCTCCGCCACGACTTCGCGTTCATCGAAATGCCTGTGTTCGGTGCCGATTATCTGGTATGTCTCGTGTCCTTTGCCTGCAAGCAGGACAACCGCTCCCTGAGGGGCGAACATCAGTGCGGTTCTGATGGCCTCCTTTCTGTCCTGAATGAATATCGTTTTCGACAATCCCTTGGCACTGAACCCTTTGCGGATGTCGTCCATTATGTCTTCCGTCCTCTCGGTACGGCTGTTGTCGGAAGTGACTATGATTCTGTCCGCATAGTTCTCTGCGATCTTCGCCATTTCCGGTCTCTTGGTCCTGTCCCTGTCGCCTCCGCAGCCGAACAGGCAGACAAGCTGCTTGCCGGCGTCGATGTCCCTGAGCGTCTTGAGCACGTTTTCAAGCGCGTCCGGGGTGTGGGCGTAGTCAATGACGGCGGATATTCCTTCAGGTCCTCTGATGACTTCAAGCCTTCCCGGTGCGGATTCGAGGGTGCTGATCGCCACAAGGGTTTCCTGAGGGTCCGCTCCGATCTCGACGGCGGCGCTGTAGACTGCCAGGATGTTGTAGGCGTTGTGCTCGCCGATAAGTCTTGTCCAGACTTCCCGTCCGTCGATTTTGAGAAGCATCCCGTCGAAACTTTCTTCGATTATGCGGCAGGTGTGGTCCGCTATGCTCCGGCACGAGTACCTGACCACCCTCGCCTTTGTGTTCTGCACCATCACTTCTCCGTTCCTGTCGTCGATGTTGGTGATTGCCGCCGCTGATGCGGGGAGGCTATCGAAGAACAGCTTCTTGCAGCGGAGGTACTCGGCGAATGTCTTGTGGTAGTCCAGATGGTCGTGCGTGAGATTCGAGAAGATCCCGGCCTTGAACTCCAGTCCGGCGACGCGCTCCTGCTCCACTCCGATCGAACTGACCTCCATAAAGCAGTACTGGCATCCGGCCTGGACCATTTCGCTCATCAACGAGTTTATCGTGATCGGGTCGGCGGTAGTGTTGGCGGTTTCCAGCCGCTTGGTCCCCACGTAGTTGGCTATCGTGGAAAGCAGGCCGCAGTTGTACCCGAGAGCCATGAAGAGACGGTAGAGAAGCGTGACAGTCGTGGTCTTCCCGTTGGTGCCGGTGATGCCTACGAGTGTGAGTTCTCCGGAAGGGTTGCCGTAGAAATTGGCAGCCATCATCGCGACCGCGTGGCGTGAACTGCGCACTTTGACCAGCGTAAGCGATGTCCCGTCATGTCCGGGAAGTTCCTTTGCCAGTGCCTCCTCGTCTTCGTAGACGATTGCTGCGGCACCTGCTGCCGCCGCCTTTCCGATGAAGGAGTGTCCGTCGCTGTCGTGTCCTTTGACGGCGATGAACAAGGCTCCGGGAGAAACTTTCCTGGAGTCGTTGCAGATAGCGGTGATTTCAAGGCCGAGATTGCCTCTCGTTCCCGTCACGCCGCTTCCCCTTATGATGTCTTCAAGTCTCATTTTCCGAATCAGTTCTTGTTGTCTGCCTTTTTGTCGGCTTTCCTGTCTGCGCTGTCCTTTCCGGCCGCTTTTCCCATATCCGGCACCTTGGCCGCCGGCTCCAGTTCTTCCCCCCATTCCGGTCCGAGGACATAGATTGCGTCCACAATCTCCCTCATCGCCGCCGCCGGTGCGCCTCCGCCGTAAAGATTGCCTTTGATAAGGTCGGACTTCATGCAGACGATGGCGCTGTACTTCGGGTTGTCCGCAGGGAAGAATCCTACGAAGGTTCCAAGCTGACGGTAACTGCCGTCTTTCGTCTCGTATGAACCATTCCTTCCGTATTTCCGGATGTCTTCGTCCGTCAGTATCTGATAGGATGTACCCGTTTTTCCAGCAACCTGAAGTTTGGCCCCTTTCAGTCTTGAGGCAGTGCCTTCGCTGGTCACTGCTTTCATGGCTCTCAGCACGGTGTCGGCTGTGGCTCTGGAGCAGATCGAGGCGTTCAGCACGCTCGGCCCCATTTTAGTCTTGACCGCTCCGTCCTTCTCGAGATCCTCCACAAGGTAGGGCTTCATCATCCTGCCCTTGTTCGCAATGGCGTTGTAGAACGTCAGTATGTGCAGTGGGGTCACCTTGACTGCATAGCCCATAGCGACCTGCGGGAGGTCTGTGGCGCTCCAGTATTTGGATTCCGGGGAAGGAATGGATGGCTTCTGAAGGCCTTCAAGGTCGAAGTCGAAGGCCTGGCCGAGTTTGTACTGGTACAGTTTGTCAAGGAACCGTTTAGGATCATCGTCATAGTAATGCGCCGCAAGGTACTGGAACACATAGTTCGAAGATATCTCGAATCCGTGCAGAATCGAGACGCTGTCAGTCCCTTGAATATGTTTTGTGTCCGGTCGCAACGTCTTGTATTTTTCTCCGGGAACTTTGCCGTTGTTCTTCGGTATGACATCGTCAAGCGATTTGATGAAACCGTCTTCAAGCACGGTGGTCAATGTCGTGGCTTTGAACACCGACCCCGGCTCGGTGGCGTAGCCTATCGCCATGTTGTACACCTCGTTGAGGCTGCTGTCCTTCGGATTTTTTGAAAGGTTCACCATCGCGCGGATGGCTCCGGTCTTCACGTCCATTATCACGGCGCAGCCGTCGATAATCTTCGGATTGGCGGACATCTGCCTGCGCATCGCCTTGTCCGCTATGCCCTGCAGGGTAATGTCAAGGGTGGTCCTCACGTCCAGCCCGCCCAATGGCTTGACTGATGCGCTGTCGAGGTTCTGTATTATATGACGGTTGTCAGTTTTCTTCATCCATTTCTTGCCGTTGGTGCCGTGCAGGACGTAGTCATATTTCCCTTCAAGTCCGATATGGTTGTTGCCGTTGGAGTTGCGGTTGTCCTTGACATAACCGATTGTGCGCCTTGCAAGCGTACCGTACGGGTACTGCCTTGAATCTCTTGTTTCCCAGTAGATTCCGCTTTCTAACCTTCCCTTGTTCATCAGAGTCATTCTCTTCAGCCGGAGGAGAGTCTCTCTGTCGATGCCCTCGGCGAGTTTAAGGTATTTGACCCCGTTTCTGCGTCCGTCCGTGATGGATTTGTATACCGCATTCCCGTCCTTGCCGATTTCCTTGGCCAAACAGTTTGCAAACACCCTTGCGCTGTCCAGCCATTCTTGCTCGAGATTTTTCCCGGTAGGGTTCTTTTTCATCTTCGCCTTGAAATAGTCCTTGCGTATGGTGCAGTCCATTCTCAGATTGTAGATGGTTGTGGATTTGGCGAGGATCTTCCCGTCAAAGGCAATGATGGATCCTCGCTCGGGTGATATCTCCTTCTGCGTGGACTGAGGACGAAAATACTCGACTATCTTCGGGGACGGTTTCCAGAAGCATTGGATGTAAACCATTCTGCCGATGACCAGCAGACCGAGAGCCAGCATCAGACAATAGAAAAAATACAGAACGGTTCCGGCTCTGTCGTTTTTCTTCTCGGAAGTTTTATGATTTTCTGACGTCATGACTATCTGATTCTGTTGGCCGGTTTCTCCGGCATCGTGAGTTTCGATCCCTTTTCCTCCAGCATCTGCTGGATCTTGTCCATCTTTGAATATCCTGCAAGGTCTATGGTCTTCTGTGATCGGATGATTTCAATGTTGGAGAGAGCCTCGTTGTTTTCTTCCACCTTGGTGAGGGATTTCTCAACCTGAAGGCTCAGCCAGATGCTGGCCCAGAAAAGAATGAAAGTGTACACGATGTGCGCAAAGTAGCGGTTCACGTGCATTCTCATCAGAAATTCACCTCTTAAAGTTGCCGATACGGCGTTCTTCATCCAGGTCCCTATGTCGGAAATCTTCCATTTGCGCAGTTCTGTCATCTTGCGTCCCTCCCTTCTGTCTTTTCGGCGATTCTGAGTTTGGCGCTCCTGGCCCTGGTGTTCGCCGCGATTTCACTTTCCTGCGGCAGGACAGGCTTGCGGTTCACCGCACGCAGCGGAGCGTCGGAGTTTCCGAATATGTCCTTTTCCTCCTTGCCGTCGGCCCTGCCGGATTTGATGAAGTTCTTGACCATTCTGTCCTCCAGAGAATGGTACGTGATCACCACCAGCCTGCCTCCCGGGCGGAGAGCGTCGGCCGCTCCCTCCAGGAACTTCTCCAGAGAACGCATCTCGTGGTTGACCTCGATGCGCAGAGCCTGGTAAACCTTGGCCAGGTACTTGTGCTCTGCGAATTTCGGGAGAACGGACTTGATCGCCTCGTCCAGCTGGGCCGTAGTGCCAATCCGGCTTTTGTCCCTTGCCGAGACTATCAGCTGGGCCACCTTGCGCGCGTTGTCCACCTCGCCGTAGATCCGGAAGATCCGCTCAAGGTCTTCGCTCGCATATTCATTTACCACATCGGCCGCCGTCTTTTCCCCCTCGCGGTTCATCCTCATGTCCAGAGGAGCGTCGTAGCGGAAGGAGAAACCTCTTTCCGCGGTGTCGAACTGGTGGGAGGATACTCCGAGGTCGGCGAGGATGCCGTCCAGTCCGCCGCGGAGTTTTTCCGCAAGAACCGGGTCCGGGGTGTCATGGGCTGTCAGCAGCACGAAGTTGCGGATGAAGCGGAAATCGGCCCGGACCATCGTGAGGCGCGGGTCGTCGATCTTGTTGTCCAATGCGTCGCTGTCACGATCGAAGGCGATGACGTGACCGTCGTCGTTTAAGCGTGAAAGAAGTTCGGCGGTGTGACCACCGCCTCCGAATGTGACGTCGGCGTATGTACCTGATGGATTCGTGATTAGAGCGCTGATGCTTTCGTCAAGCAGCACTGGTGTATGGTATTCGGACATTCTTGTCGCCTCCTATCTCTCCTGAGACAGCTGTCCGGCGATGTTCAAGAATTCTTCATTTGAGATGCCGCTGGCCTCGAATTTTTCCTTGGCCCAGATCTCGATCTTGTAATCGTTGCCCGAGAAGACTACCTCTTTTGTTACACCAATTGACTCCAAAAGCTTCTTGGGGATGGAGATGCGGCCCAGCTTCGCGTCAGGTTCGACGACGGCGCGGTCGCGCATATACTCCCTCCAGAAAGCGGCGTGAGCACGATTAAAGAAATTCAGTTTCGACTTCACCTCTCCGGACTGGCGTTCCCACTCCTCGTAGGTGTACATTTCGAGGCAATCCTCGAAGATATCTTTCTTGATCACAAACCTTTGGTCACCGTCTTCAGGCAGCAGCGACTTCAGCGGCGAAGGGAAAACCACTCTCCCTTTGTCGTCGATCTTCGCTGAATATTCTCCGATGAATGTGACCATAAGTTTACTTCTTCACGCTTGGTTACAAAGTTAGGAATATTTTCCCATTTTATTCCACCTGTTTCCAAATTTTTCCACAAAACCATCAACAATCCTTGCGGTGGTGGAATTCCGCTCCTGCGCACCGCTTGCCGGATAAGTTTTTTTGGATTAACTTTATGCCGGTTTTGGGAGCCGGCCGCCGGTTCCCTTCGGCAAAAACTGAACTCTTATGAAGAAGAAATTGTGGATTTATGACACCGATCCATATCTCAAGCCTTATCAGGAAGCCATCGAGGCCAGGCATCAAAGGATTCTTGACGCGAGGAGGAAGATAGTCGGTTCCGACGGTGGCAGCCTTGCCGACAGCGTCAACAACCATCTCTACTATGGGTTGCACAGGAACGCGGACGGTTCGTGGGTCATCCGCGAATGGGCTCCGAATGCAAGCAGGATTTATCTTGTCGGGGAGTTCAACAACTGGAAGCGCACTTCGGCCTATGAACTGCATCCGGCCGGGAACGGCAACTGGGAACTGACGTTGGATTCCATCTTTCTGAACCACGGCGAACTCTACAAACTTTTCATCGAATGGCCCGGGGGAGGCGGGGAGAGGATTCCCGCCTATTGCACAAGGCTGGTGCAGGATCCGGAGACCAAGGTGTTCTGCGCCCAGGTCTGGGAACCCGCGCAGGCATATTCCTGGAAGAACGACAGGGTGCTTCGCAGGCCGCATCCGCTCATCTACGAGTGCCACATTGGGATGTGTTCCGAAGAGCGCAAGGTCGCTTCCTTCAATGATTTCCGTGAAAGTGTGCTGCCGAGGGTCAAGCGCCTGGGGTATGACACCATCCAGATAATGGCTCTTCAGGAGCATCCGTATTACGGCTCCTTCGGCTACCAGGTCTCCAATTTCTTCGCTCTCAGTTCGAGGTTCGGCACGCCGGAAGAGTTCAAGGAACTGGTTGACGAGGCGCACGGAATGGGAATCGCGGTCGTTATGGACATAGTGCATTCGCACAGTGTGTCCAATGTCGCGGAGGGTCTCGGCCAGTTCGACGGCAAGGATGACCTTTATTTCTATAAGGGACCTCAGGGCTACCACCCTGCATGGGGGTCGCGCTGTTTCGACTACGGCAAGGACGAGGTGGTGCGCTTCCTGCTGAGCAACTGCAAGTACTGGCTGGAGGAATATCACCTCGACGGGTTCCGTTTCGACGGAGTGACGAGCATGATCTACTGGGACCACGGTCTGGAGAAGGTGTTCAGCGGCTATGACTGCTATTTTGACGCGGGAGTGGACGAGAACGCGGTGACCTATCTGGGGCTTGCGAACATGCTCGTGAAGGAAATCCGGCCGTCTGCGGTGACGATCGCCGAGGATGTCAGCGGTATGGCCGGACTGGCGGCTCCGTTCGAATCCGGAGGAGTCGGTTTCGGCTTCAGGATGGCGATGGGCATCGCGGACCACTGGATCAAATGGATAAAGGAGAAGAAGGACGAAGAATGGAGTCCAGGCGAGATCTGGTACGAACTCACCAATAAGCGCTCGGACGAAAAGACCATCAGCTACGCGGAGTGCCACGATCAGGCGCTCGTCGGTGACAAAACCTTGATATTCAGGCTGATGGATAAGGAAATGTACTTTTCCATGAATATGGAATCGTTGAATTCCGTCGTTGACAGAGGCATAGCCCTTCACAAGCTGATCCGGCTGGTGACGATAGCGACGGCTGGGGACGGTTACCTTAATTTTATGGGCAACGAGTTCGGCCATCCCGAATGGATAGATTTCCCGCGCGAAGGGAACGGCTGGAGCTTCGAACACGCGCGCCGGCAGTGGTCGCTCGCGGACAAGGATTATCTCCGGTACCATTGTCTCCAGAATTTCGACCGCGCGATCGTTCATCTCGTAAAACGATATGCCGTGTTCTCAGAGCGGCCTGAGCTCCTGAGAGCCGACGAAGAAAAGAAAATCTTGATTTTCAGACGTAAAAACCTTATCTTTGCGCTGAATTTCAATCCTGTAGAATCAGTCACCGGGTACGGCTTTCCGGCTCCTTCCGGAGAATATGTCAAGGTGCTTGATTCTGATGCTGAAGAGTACGATGGATTCTCGAGGCTGGATGAGGACGGGAAGCACCTGACAGTGGACGGCAGCCTGAGACTCTACCTTCCGAGCCGTTGCGCTCTGGTGTTGGTTGAAAGATAATAATATATTCAGATATGGCTTTTTTGAAGTTCAACAAGTCAGAACTGGTCAACCTCTCGTATTCGCTCAAGAGGGAGATCATAAGTGCCAACAAGACCGGCGCCTACTGCAACACTTCCATAGTGACCTGCAACACAAGGCGCTACCACGGTCTCCTGGCTGTGCCGGTGGACGCTTTCGGAGGAAAGAAGCACCTGCTGCTGTCCTCTCTTGACGAGAGCCTCATCCTGAACGGCAAGCAGTTCAATCTCGGCATCCATTGCTACGGCGATGTCTATGAGCCGCGCGGTCACAAGTACATCATAGACTTCGAGGCCGATCCTGTGCCTAAAATCACCTACCGCGTGGGTGAAATCGTACTCACCAAGAGCATTCTTCTGGTTCCGGACGCCGATCAGGTGATGGTGCGCTACGACCTCGTTTCGGCTCCCGCCAAGGTCCGTCTGCTCCTTACACCTTTCCTTGCGTTCCGCGACATCCACGCTCTCACGGAGGAGAACCCCAACGCGAGGACCGAAGGCTGGGAAATCCCCAACGGAGTGGCTTTCAAGCTCTACGACGGTTTCCCTGACCTCAATCTCCAGTTCAACACCAAGGACGCCGCCTTCATAGGCGCACCTTGCTGGTACAAGGGCATCACGTATTCCGATGAATATCGTCGCGGATTCGCCTGCAAGGAGGACCTCTATGTCCCGGGACATTTCGAGGTCGATTTCAAGCCGGGCGACAGCATCGTGTTCTCCGCATCGGTCGCAGTGGCGGTTCCTTCCGGGCTGAAGAGAAAATTCGATTCCTGGGTGGCCAAGGCCTCCAGAATCGTCACGAACCACGACCAGCTCGTGCACTGCGCCGACCTCCTGAAACAGGACCGCGGCGGCCGCAAGATGATTACCGCTGGATTCTCCTGGCTCTACACAGGCCTTCTCAGGGAAACGCTGATCGCCCTTCCGGGCCTGACGCTTTACGCCGACGGCAACAAGGAAGAGTTCGAGGAGATTCTCGACAACCTGATCGCCGACAACCAGGACAGGCTCTTCCGCAAGACCACCCAGGTCGAGGCTCCGCTCAGGCTTGCCGGCGCGCTTGCGCAGTACATCGAATTCGGCGCCGATCCGGAGAAGGTCTGGAAGAAGTACGGACCGACGCTCAAGGGCGTCATCGAAAGTTACCTGCCTGGCAGAAGAGTCGAGGTCGCGATGCAGCCGAACGGACTTCTCTGGGCGCAGCTTGACAAATGGGCCCTTTCGTGGATGAACGCCTACATCGACGGCAACCCGGTCACCGAAAGGGCCGGTTATCAGGTGGAGACCAATGCCTTATGGTTCCGTTCCATTCTGTTCGCCGTCAGGATGACGGAAAAATACAACCCCGGGGACGAGGCCTTCCTGAAGGAATGGAGACACATCCTCGATCTTGTCAGGGACAATTTCCAGAAGACTTTCTGGAATGCTTCGGCAGGCTATCTCGCCGACTATGTGGACAATGCCGGACAGCATCTTGAAGTGCGCCCGAACATGCTCTACGCCCTTCTCGGCGATGAAATCCCGGTCGAGCCGGAAGTCGCCCGCAAGGTTCTCGCAGTGATTGACAACGAATTGCTCACCAGAAGAGGAATCCGTACTCTTTCCCCGCGCCATTCCGAGTACAAGGGCGTGTACGAAGGAAGCCAGCACGACCGAGACCTCGCCTACCACAACGGCAGCACCAGACCGTCGCTTCTCGGACCTTACGTCGAGATCTGCTTCAAGGTCAAGGGTCCGGCCTTCCTCAACAAGGCGCAGTGGCTGACCAAGGGACTCTATGAAGACCTGAACAAGCACGGAGTCGGAGCGTTTTCGGAACTCTATGACGGAGACCCGCCTCACGAGCCTCACGGAGCGATATCCTCGGCCCTGAGTACCGCGGCGCTTCTCCAGGTGGATTATCTGATCGGCAAATACGCAAAGGAGGAAATACGATGAGAGTGCTTATGTTCGGTTGGGAGTTTCCTCCCCACATTGCGGGAGGACTCGGCACTGCCTGCTACGGAAT
>CAVCDF010000051.1:0-8716 GCA_963600795.1 Anaerotignum sp.
CTGCCGACCGGAGCGTCAGGCTACTACGCGATGATTCCAGGAACCGGGGTGATGGACTACCAGAAAGCCAACTGGTCCACCGCCAACCTTGACGGCAACAGCATCGAGAAGCCGGCTGTGACCGTAGCGTCCTGCACCGACGGTTCAGGCAAGTTCGTGTTCAGGAATGTGTTCTCGCTTCTTTCCTTCAAGGTGGATGAACCTGCCGTCGCGTCCGTGGTACTGAAAGGCAACAACGGCGAGAAAGTCAGCAAGAATATGCTCGTCTCCTTCAGCAACTTCAATGTCAACGGCAATTCCTCTCCAGCTTTCGCGTCGGCGGACTCTCTCGGGAAGTCCGTAAAGTCCGGCGAGACCTGCTTCTTCGGACTCTATGCGGGACTGAAACTGAGCAAAGGCTACACCCTGACCGCCTACAACGCCGCCGGCAAGGCCCTCGGGACCTCAACGAGTTCTTCAGCTCTGACCGTTGAAAGCGGCAAGGTTTACGCTGCACCTGATTTCGTCATCACCAGACCTTCCGAGAAGACGACAACGTTCGACGCCAAGAACATAGTCCTTTCCCTCGGAGTTGTCAGCGACGTGCACATCAACGGAGCGGACACGCAGACGAAAAAGTGGAAATCAGCCCTTCAGCAGCTCAAGGCGAAGGCTCTTGAGTCTGACCAGAACGGAATGGACGGCATCCTTGTCGTCGGTGACCTGATCGACAATCCCAACAACTCCTGGCTCGGCACATTCAAGTCAACCCTCGAGTCCGAAATCGATGTCACGAAGACCCCGATGATCTACACCATAGGCAACCACGATGTTCCTAAATATGCCTGGGCTTCGACGATGGTTTCCGATGCGGCCTACATCAGGGAAATGTTAGGCAGCAATTACTTCCTTGCCGACAAGGACAACGGAATGCGCACTCAGTACGAGGCGCGCCACTGCGTCATCGGCGACTACAACATACTGACCATCTCTCCGAACGGCGACTCGCCTATCACGTATGACGATGCGGCTGTCTCCTGGCTGGACAGGAAACTGAAGGAACTCACTGAAGAGGACCCTGAAAGGTACGTCATCGTGCTGACCCATCCGATGATCTACAACACTGTCTACGGAAGTCTGCTCGGCGAAGCCGACGGCATCTGGTCTTCGTCTCTGCCGCACTACTGGGCCACCGATGTCCTGACGCCGGTCCTGAAGAAATACCCTCAGGCGGTTGTGTTCGGCGGACATCTGCACTTCCCGCTGAACGACCCCCGCAGCGTATGGCAGGGAGACTTCACTGTCTTCGGCTGCGCATCGGTACGCTATATGGCTCTGGAAAACGGAGGATACGAGGATATGGCCAGCGCCACCACGATGAACGACTGCAACGCCTTCTCTCAGGGCAACCTGCTCCAGTTCGATGCCAGCGGGAATATGCGAGTGCTGAGGATGAACTTCTACGACGAGGACAACAACGTCATCGGGGATCCTATAGTCACACGCTATCCTAACTCCGAAAAGGCGAACCTGGTCAACTACAACCACACCACCCGCAGTCTCGCCAACGGTTCCCCTTCATTGTCCAGTCTCGACGTCAAGGTCAACGAATATTCTGCGACAGCCACCTGGGCTGCCGGAAAGGATGACGAGTTCGTCCATCATTATGTGCTGACGCTGAAGAAGAGCGGAACGACACTCTTCACCAAGAAGGTGCTCTCCGACTTCTACAAGCATTCCAAGACTTCGGACATGATGAAGGAATGGTCGTTCAGCCTCGGCAGTCTCGAAAAGGGAGGCTATGAACTTACACTCGTGGCTTATGACTCCTGGGACGCTTCCAGCAACACTCTGACCAAAGAATTCAGAATAGGGTCCACAGACGGCAAACTCTGGACAAATGACAATGCCGGAAGCCAGACTCTGTCAGGCGGAAGCGGAACGAACTCGAACGGATGGCTCAGCTACTCCACCGGCAAAATCTCCTGGACGGCAAACACCACCGGCAAACCGCGCACGGCTTCGCTCACACTGCCGGACGGTTCTCTGTACACTGTCACCCAGCTGAATGCGGATGATTTCAAGGGAAGCTGGAGCCTCTATTCGAAACTCTTCGACCCGAACAAGACAATAGGCAAAGGCAACATCAACGCCTACGCCGCATCCGTGTCTTTCGGAACTCCTCTCAAGGGAGAGACACTTAAAGACGCGAGCGGAAACAGCCACACCAACAACATCGGCATCAAGGGACTTTACCTTGCCGCTGTGATGGATGCCACAGTCAACGTGGACTACGCCAACCAGACTGTCACTTTCGGAGTGTTCCTTGACAGAAGGAAAGCCCAGGAAGCCTCTACCGGCAAATACATGGCCTTCCTTCCTGAACTGTGCACGAACGCATATTGGGGAAGCTATGTCTTCGCGCCAGGAGCCAAATCATTCTCGGACAACGACTACGAATGGCTCTGGTTCAACGCCTCAGATGATCTGAACACTTTCAGCTACGTCTACTACGGCAAGGGACAGAAGACCAGCAAGGGAGGCTACTACATCTGCGGCATTTCGTGCGTGAAGGCAACCTCAACCGATGCCTCCACACTTAACACCGGAAGCAACTACGATGTAATCTACCAGGCCAACTACAGCTCGAGTGCTGCGGACGGCATGTACTTCAAAAGAAATTAATCTCTAATCACTTTAATTTTATCAACAATGAAATTACGCTTATTAACCAACTTTACCGCAACGGCGCTTGCAGTTCTTGCATTTTCCGCCTGCGGTGAAAAGGGTCCCGAGTATGACGACCCTAACGTGAAGGTCAATCCGAGCGAGTTGAATTTCGGCGCGGAAGGCGGCACGCAGAATGTCAGCCTCACAGCAACCGTCAAATGGACGGCGGCAAGTTCAGCTTCCTGGATCGAGGTGGTTCCAGTGTCCGGAGATCCCGCAAATGAGACCCAGACCGTGAAAGTCACCGTCAGCGCCAACGATGACGTCGAGCGCGAAGGCAGCATCACCTTCAAGTCAACCGACGGAACCCTCTCCGCCAATGTGACAGTAAAGCAGAAGGAATACGTTCCTGCGATTACTGAGTCCACGGCAAAGACGGTTTCCGACAGCAAGAACGCCTACAAGTACCAGAGGTACAGACTCACAGGTACCGTGAAGAGCCTCAAGAGCGACGGATCGTTCACTCTGGTGGACAACAGCGGTTCGATCACGGTTGCCGGCCTGAGCGCTTCGGAGCAGGCATACGGCACCGAGGGCGGCGCCCTTGACAATGTGAAGGAACGCTGCACCGTCACAGTCGTAGGCTACCGCGTGGAAGTCGACGGCAAGGCCCAGCTCAAGTACGCTTTCCTCGAAAATGTGACTGCATATTCAGAGCCGGACCCGAACACCGCTGAGACGAAGGCATTCCCTTACACGGCCGACTACAAGGTCGCCGAGAACGGAGCGATCGTCAACAACCAGGTCTTCCCTTACGCTTTCGACGCTCTCTGGACCTGGTCAACTTCAACAGGATGGCTCGCTTCCGGTTACAAGAACCAGAACTACACCACCGAAGCCACTCTCTACACCGAGAAGGTTAGCCTCGCCAATGCCGAGAAGCCTATCCTTGTCTTCGACCACATCGTAAATCATTTCGAGAGCATCGATGCGGCAAAGGAGCAGACCACCCTCTACATCAGGAAAGAAGGCGGCGAGTGGACCCCTATCGCACTCTCATTCTCCTACCCTGACGAGCAGGGTTCAGAGGTTATGACCTCAGAGGAAATCAAGCTTTACGAATATGTCGGCTCAACCGTTCAGTTCGCTTTCAAGTACGTCAGCGACGAAAACAAGAGCGCCGGCACCTGGCAGATTCTCAAGGTAGAAGTCAAGAAGAACGAAGAGCCTGTACAGCCTGACAACTCATCCGGCACGGATGACTATGACAAACCGGGCTGGGACTGGAACAAGTAATCCTGAATGAGCATTTAAGATGAAAAAGACATTATATATTCTTTTTGCGGCGGCCCTTGCGATAGCATCGGCGGCCTGCACCCAGGAAGAAATCCTCGAAAACGAGCAGACTGGGAAAGAAGCAAGAACCTTCACCTGCTCACTTGAAGGTGACGATGTTCAGACCAGAACGGACATCACCAAGCAGGGAAAGACGGTTTGGGCGGAAGGCGACAAGCTGTTTGTCACCAACGGCACCGAATCCGACACGCTTACGGTTGACTCAAAGTACGCAGGACAGAAATATTTCGAATTCTCCACAACTCTTGAAGGCAAGATCTATGTGGTCTATCCGGTCTCTGCGGCAAAGGGAGTGAACGAAAACGGAATATTCACCGTCAGCATCCCTAACGTGCAGAACGGCGAGTTCGGCAGCGCAAACATCGCGTGCGCCGTAGCGGAAGACAGGTACGTGAAGATGAAGAACGTCACCGCCGTGCTGAGATTCAAGGTCGCGGCTGACGCTGCTGCTCCTGTCAAGGTGGTGTCAATCAACTCCGTCGGCAACAACGTCACAGGAGACATCAACGTTGACCTTTCGACCGGAACACCGGTCGTCAGCACGATCGAAGGCAATTCATATTCCTCAGACGTGACTGTCTCCGTTGACGGAAGCAACGGTAACTCTTTCTACGCCACCGTTATCCCCGGGACTTACAAGGCAGGGTTCACGATGTCGGCCGTGACGCTCGACCTCAAGAACGCCAAAGAAAGCAGGACCACCGTTTCCGACAAGGAAATCAAGGTCAACGGCTACTATGACCTCGGCACCATCGGCGCTGAACTTCAGTCGCTGGACGGTGACGGATCCCAGAACAACCCTTGGCAGATCAGCGACCTGCCTGCCCTTCTGGCCGTCGCCTACTATGTGAACGAAGGCCACACTATGGTCGGCGAGTACGTCAAACTGACGGACAACATCAAGAATATGACCGCTTCCATCGGTTACTACGACGCTGCTCTCAACGTGAAGAAGCAGTTCAAGGGCGACTTCGACGGCAACGGCAAGACTGTCAGCCTGAACATCAACCAGACCGGGAAACGCTCCTGCGGCCTCTTCGGCGCCGTGGCCGACACAGCCAATGTGCACGATGTGACCGTTGACGGAACTGTGACTTCCACGTTTGACGACGCCGCGGGTGTCTGCGGTCTCGCTAACGGCGGCAAATCCACATACTTCACCAACTGCACCAGCAAGGCGACCGTCAAGTCGACCGCCAACTATGCAGCCGGCATTATCGGCTGGGCGGACGGCGGTCTCGCTATCGAGAGTTGCTCCAACGAGGGTGCCGTGACCGGCAGCAAGTCTGTCGGCGGTATCGTCGGCGCCATCACCAGTTCCTATGTCAGGAATTCCAAGAACTCCGGAAACATCGAGGTTACCGCCAACAACGGTAATATCAGCGACGGTGCAGCTGACCGTCACGGTGTCGGCGGAATCGCAGGTTTCGCCAATGGTTCGACGGTATCTGACTGCACCAACTCCGGAGCCGTCAAGTGTCTCAACAAGGGCGGCGGAATCGTCGGCCACGGCAGCTGGTTCACTGTCAAGGATTGCCGCAACACCGGCCATATCTCCAGCTCACAGTTCGGTGTGAATGCCGGTATCGTAGGTTCTGCCTGGGACAATGTCAGCGTCCTCAACTGCGTGAACGACGGCGAGATTACAGGAACACACAGGTCCGGTTGGATTGGCGGCATCGTCGGCAGCGCTCAGTCCGCAAAGAAGACAGGCGTACGCAAAATCAACATCCAGAACTGCGTGAACAATGGTAAAATCAACGTCGCGGGAGCGGAAGGCGCAACTCAGGGTGTCGGCGGCATCGTCGGATATTCCTGGTCATATTCAAACGCCCCTAACAGGGTCGAGATCTACTACTGCACCAACAACGGTGAAGTCACTGTTACCGGCAAGGAAGGCGGTACCGATGCGCAGCAGGGAATCTATGTCGGCGGCATCGTAGGCCAGGTCTATGACTACAACAGCTGGACGATGATTCCGATCTACAATTGCCTGAACACCGCCAATGTTTATGGAGGTCGCTTTGTGGGCGGTGTCGTAGGTGGCTTCCAGGGACGTACGACAGGATCCAGAATGGATGTTTACAGCTGCGAAAACAGAGGTAACGTCAGAACTGAGACTGACAGAGTCGGCGGAATTCTTGGCGGTCAGGCGACCACTCAGACCAGGGCCGGCCTTGGAGCGAAAGTTGAAAACTGCTTGAACACCGGAAATGTGCAGTACTCAAGAGCAGGCGTAACAGCGCCTTATATGGGTGGCATAGTAGGTATTCATACTTCAGGCCGTATTTACAACTGCTACAACAGCGGTACTCTCACTCTTGCTGAAGGAACCCCTGCTGAAGGCACAGCATCAACAATAGGCGGCATCGTCGGCAAGGCTTCTTCAAGCAATGCCGAGTGTTCATATTCTTATTATCTTGAAACTGTCTGCGACAATGCTGCAGGAACATCGAGCGTAAGAAAGCCTACCGAGGCCAATGTCTTCTCGGCGGCGGCTGACGGAACGCTCAAGAGCGCCGTCACGATCAACTACAAGTCTTATGCGAATGTGGTGGAAGCCCTTAATGCATTGTCTGGATCAAACGCGAGCTGGTACAGCTGGACAACCGGTCCGAAGTTCTCGTTCACCGGAAACTTCAGCATCGGCGACGGCCTTGACCTCGGCAACGGCGGTAAACTTTAATCTTGGAGGACAACACTATGTACAAGAAAATATTGACAACAATCGCCCTCGCGGCGTCATTCCTCGCCTGCAACAAGGTTGAGAACGAGATTGTGCCACCTGTTTCCGAAGGCAAGGCCCTGGAGGTCAATGTCACCATCGGCGATCCGGCCACGAAACTGACCTACACGGAGGCCGCTGACGGCAGTTACAAGGCGACTTTCGACAACAACGATGTTCTCTGGCTGTACTTCATCAGCCAGGCCGACACGGTTGTCGGAAATGTCTGCAAGATGCCTATCGACGGAAAGTCCATTTCATTCGACGGCAAGACGGCTGCCTTCAGATGCCCTTCGGTCACCATTCCTGAAGGAGCCGTGAAGGTCGTCACCTATCTCGCCAACTCTGCCTGCGCCACCAACTATAATGGCGGAAATGCGATCATCGCAGACTACAGCACGCAGGCAAGCAGCACTGTGGCTCTCAACAACCAGATCGTTACCGGCTCAGCTTCCGTGGCCGACCTCAAGTCAAAGGATGCTGCAACCTACACCGCTTCCATCGCTCTCGGCTACAAGACAAGCCTGCTGAAATTCAGCCTTGCCCTGCCTGAAGGAGTGACCGTCGAAAGCGGCACGGCCCTGACTTTGAATATGGCCGGAGAGAAGATCCATAACAAGATCCACCTCGTTGCCGGAGAACTTGGCGACAAGTCTGACTTCGGCGGCATCAGCGCCACGGCTTCCTCCACTGACGGCAAGACAGTGACCGCTTCGGTTGCAGTCTGGGCCGCCGACGATCTCAACTCCGTAGTTTCGGTAGTTGCCGGAGAGGAGACATATTCAGTGGAATTCAAGCCTTCAGCTTCTGTCGCTGCAGGTAAGGTTTACACTGTTGAAAGGACTCTGGCCTTAGCTCCGAAGCCGGTTGAAATGTGGACCAACGACGAGGCCGGTTCTGCTGACTTCAAGTACAGCGGCGGTGAGGATCTCACCAACGACTGGCTCAGCTGCAAGTCCGGCAAGATTTCCTGGTCCGCCAACACCACCGGCGCACCACGTACCGCCAAGCTCACCTTCAAGAACGGCGCGACCTTCGAGCTCACTCAGGTTGTTCCTGCCGACTTCAAGGGCAGCTGGTCATTCACTTCAAAGGTGTTCGCCGGCACCGGCGCTCTTGTCCCTGCGGCAGATCCAAAGACACTGGACGTGACTTTCGCCGATCCTAAGAACACAGAGGCTCTCAAGGATGCCGACGGTACAACAACCCGCACCAACAACATCGGCATCAAGGGCCTGTTCGGCGAGACCGTTCTCGACGCCTGCGTGGACATCGACTACACTGCGATGACCGCCCGCATCGGCCTGTTCCTTGACACGAGGGACGGCATCGGTCAGGAGGTTAGCGGCAAGTATGCCACTTACTTCCCTGGTCTTGCCACCAGGACAGATGAGGCTTGGGCGAAGCCTTGGATCTACTCTGAGACGGAGCTCGGAGATCCTGACTATGTCTGGATGTGGTTCACTGTCTCTGAAGATTTCAAGACCGTAATGTACGAGAACAGAACCAACAACAATTGTGAACTTCAGACTCTTACCCAGTACAAGAACACCACGATGAACCAGATCTGCGGTTTCGGCGTTGTGCTTTCCGGCACAAACGTGTTCAACAACACGACCGTGACCGGTTACGCCAACTTCTTCCAGCTCAACCCTGCCGGCTCCAAAGGCGAATTCTTCGCCCGCAAGTAGAGTTTTGATGTAATGAATAAAAACCCCGGACGGTCCTCCAGACCGCCCGGGATTTTTATTCCCTTCACTCTTTTGCCGGACCTTCTGTCCGTCCCGCTGGCCACCATCCCGTGCGTGGGAAGGCCGGATTTGCGCACGGCATCCCCACCGGAGCCTCTCCCGTGCGTGGGAAGGCCGGATTTACGCACGGCATCCCCGCCAGAGCCTGTCCCGTGCGTGGAAAGCCCGGATTCACGCACGGCATCCCCGCCGGAGCCTGTCACGTGCGTGGAAAGGCCGGATTCACGCACGGCAT
>CAVCDF010000052.1:0-6041 GCA_963600795.1 Anaerotignum sp.
CGGCGGCATTGCCCGCATCAGGTTCATTGGGTATGATCTCAACCGGACGAATTGTCCAGTACCCCCGCTTGTTATTTTCTTTTTTTCTATTTCTTTTCCACCAGCTTCACCTCATAGAGCCGTTTCCAGCACTTGCCGGTGAGGTAGATCTTTCTGTCTTTCGGATTGTAGGCTATGCCGTTAAGCACATCGGTGTTGGCGTCGCGCAGCGATTTCGGCAGAAGCCCTCCGCAGTCAACGGTCGCCTCGACGTTGCCGTCCGAAGGATTGATTATCACGATCAGGTCGGTCAGATAGACGTTAGCCCAGATCTTCCCGTCAATCCACTCAAGTTCGTTGAGCATCCTCAGCGGTCTGCCGTTCAGCTTGACGTTCAAGACCTTGGTCTGTTTGAAGTTCCCGTCGAGAAAGTAAAGCCTTGAGGAACCGTCCGAGGCGATCAGGCTCCTGCCGTCTGTTGTCAGGCCCCAGCCCTCACGCGGATAGCTCCACGTCGATTTGTAGGCGAGGGTCTTTGCGTCATAGACAAAGGCCACCTTGTTGGTCCAGGTGAGGATGTAGATCTTACCGTTCAGTTCGACTGACCCTTCGACGAAATATTTTCTGTCGAAATCAAACTTTTTGAGAGCCCTGCCGGTCGCGAGGTCCACCTTCCTGAAAGTCGATTCGCCGTACTGGCCAGTGCTTTCGTACATCTGCCCGTCGAGGAAGAAAAGGCCCTGCGTGAAGGAAGTCTCGTCGTGAACATATTCCTTGACGACCTGAACCTTGTACTGGCGCACCTTAGCATCGGCGCAGGACACTGAAAGCAGAGCCAGAAGAACCAGCCCGGACTTTATGAATATGTTCACGAAACTTCTCATTTCAAATCACTTTCTTTTTTCTCTGGATTCCATAGCCGCCTTCACGAAATTGACGAAGATCGGCTGCGGCTTCTCCGGCGTGCTCTTCAGTTCAGGATGGAACTGCACTCCGATGAAGAACGGATGCGTAGGAATCTCCACGATCTCGACAAGGCCCGTGTCCGGGTTCTTGCCGGTGGCCTTGAGTCCCGCGGCCTCCATCCTTTCGAGGTAGGCGTTGTTGAACTCGTAGCGGTGGCGATGCCTTTCCGAAATCATTTCCGAGCCGTAGATTCTGTAGGCGAGAGAATCCTTCTCAAGCTTGCAGTCGTAGGCTCCGAGCCTCATCGTTCCTCCCTTGATCGTAGTGCTCTTCTGCTCCTCCATCAGGTCGATGACAGGATCGGCCGCGTTAGGGTTGACTTCGGCGGACACGGCATCTTTGATTCCAAGCACGTCGCGGGCGAATTCGACCACACACATCTGCATTCCCAGGCATATTCCGAAGAACGGCACATTGTGTTCGCGGGCGTATTTCACCGCAAGAATCTTGCCTTCGAGACCCCTCTCCCCGAATCCGGGAGCGACGAGGATTCCGTCCATATCACACAGCTTCTCCTCGACGTTCGAACTGTCTATGTTCTCGCTCTGGAACGTGTGGACGTTGACTTTGCATTCGTTGGCCGCACCTGCGTGCACGAAGGATTCAAGAATCGACTTGTAGGCATCCTGCAGTTCGACATATTTTCCGACCAGGGCGATGTCAACGCTGTGCTTGGGATTGTACAGCTTGTCGAGGAAAGCCTTGAGGCCTGTGAAGTCAGGTTCGGGAGCGGTCACGCCGAAATGGTTGAGAACCATCTCGTCCAGATGCTCGTTCTCCATGTTCAGAGGCACCTGGTAGATTGAAGGCGCATCGATCGACTGGATGACGTGGCCCGGCTTGACGTTACAGAACAGGGCTACCTTGCGCCGGATTTCAGGAGTGAGTTCCATCTCCGTGCGGCAGACTATGATGTCCGGATGCACGCCGGCCTGCTGAAGCATCTGAACCGAGTGCTGCGTCGGCTTTGTCTTCAGTTCCTTGGCCGCACGCAGGTAAGGCACGAGCGTGAGGTGAATGCTGATGAGGTCCTCGTCCGGAAGTTCCCACTGAAGCTGGCGGATGGCCTCGATGAAAGGCTGGGACTCCATGTCGCCGACGGTACCGCCGACCTCTGTGACCACGATGTCGTACTTGCCGGTCTTGCCCAGAAGCAGCATCCTGCGCTTTATCTCGTCCGTGATGTGAGGGACGATCTGCACGGTCTTGCCCAGATAGGCTCCTTCCCGTTCCTTGTTGATGACAGTCCAGTAGATTTTCCCGGTGGTGACATTGTTGGCCTTAGAAGTGTGGATTCCGAGGAAACGCTCATAGTGTCCGAGATCAAGGTCTGTCTCGGCGCCGTCGTCGGTGACGTAGCATTCACCGTGTTCGTAAGGGTTGAGAGTTCCCGGATCGATGTTGATGTAAGGGTCGAATTTCTGGATGGTAACCCTGAGACCCCTGGCCTGAAGAAGTTTGGCCAACGATGCCGCGATGATTCCCTTTCCTAAAGAGGAAGCGACACCACCAGTAACGAAAACATACTTTGTGTTCATACTTTTTCCAAATACTGGACTGCAAATTTATGTCAAAAAAAACGATTACTGAAATCTTTCTTGATTTAATCATTTCATATTTATTTTATAATTTTGCACCGTAAAAGGCGGGACGGTCTGCCGCGCTGCGGGGTTTCGGCCCCGGGTGAGGAAAGTCCGGACAGGGTAGGGCACCCTGCTGGGGAAATCCCAGATGGGAGTAATCTTATGTTGCCGTAACAGAGAATGACAGCCGTAAGGTGATGGTGAAAACGTGGGGTAAGAGCCCACGACGGACGTCAGCGATGCCGTCCGGGTACGGCGCCAGGGCCTGCAAAACCAAATATACTGACAGATGAGGACTGCCCGTCCGATGTCAGGGGGTAGGTCGCGCAGATAAATGGCAGACTTGAAAACAGAAACCGGCTTACGGTCCCGCCTTTTTTTATTCCTTTTTTTATTCCTTATTCGCCTTGGCGGTGGCGTCGAGGTCAAGAGCCTCGGCGAGAATCAAAATCGGATTCTTGACGGTGTAGCCAGTCGACATCTCGATCTGCCACTTGCACGTCTCGCACTCGCTGCAGACGAAATCCGGAGCTGCGGCCCGGATCCTCTCAAACACCGGACGGCCGATCTCCTGCGAGTAGGCGTAGTTCTCCTTCTTGAAACCGTAAGTGCCTGCCATTCCGCAGCATCCGCTCTCCAGAACCGTCAGCGACACTCCGGGGATCATCCCTATCAGAGCCTTGGTGAATATGCTCCATCCGAGCTTCTCCACGTGACATGGGATATGGTAGGCTATCCTGGCCCGGTAGTCATCCTTGAAAACAAGTTTGACCTTGCCCGAGTCAAGCAGTTCGAAAAGGAACTTCTCCACGAGGGTTATGCTGTCCCTGACGGCGGAATTGTCAACGGAGAGCACGTCGGGATATTCATCTCTCATCGTGAACACGCAGGTGGAAGAGGCGGCGACGATGGGAAGTCCCTCGGCCACTGCCTTTTCAAAGACAGAGATGTTGTGTCTGGCGTGCTTCTCGGCCCCTTTCCAAAGCCCGTTGCTCATCATCGCGACACCGCAGCATTTCTCGTCCAGAAGCCGTACCCCGTAGCCTACGGCGTTCATCACGGCGACGAAAGCCTTGCCCACTTCTGGCTGCTGGAATTCGGTCGAGCAGCCGTGGAAGAAAGCCACCTGTTTTGAATATGCAGCCTGCTTCTTTTCGGTCTCATCCTTGAACCAGGACTCGAATCCCTTGAACTGGTACTTCGGGAAAGTCCTGTGGGCATCGATTTTCAGGGTGGCGTCCATAAGGGCCTTAGCAGGCTTTGTGGCCATCACGGCGTTGACGACCGGAGCGAAAGGTCTGGCCATCTTGCCCATGAAGTCTGTCGAGGCAAGAATCCGGTCGCGGAGACCGGGAGTCTTCCTGCTGTACCGGCGTCGGGCCGAATGGATCAGGTCGGCAATCTTCACGCCCGAAGGGCAGGCCACCTCGCAGCGTTTGCAGTTCATGCAGTACTTCAGGTTCTCGTCGAAAAAATAGCCGTTCTTCAGACGTAGACGTTCCCCGTCGGGTCCGGCCTGCTTGGGCCCGGGATAAGAAGGATTCACGGCGACGACAGGGCAATAGACCGTGCAGACAGTGCATTTGATGCACTGCTCGAAATTGTTGAAACTTATGTTCTTCTCCTGCATATTCGTAAATCCCGCTATTTTTGTTCCAGAATCGAATCAGCTGCGCTGAAGGCGGTCATCACCGCAACGCCGGCACCGCTTCCCTCCTCGAGCGGAGAGCAGCCGCCGACCTCCGAACCGATAACGTAAAGGTTCGGCACGACAGTGCCGTCCCTGTACGGATGGAATGTTTCGTCGGACTTCACACCGAATGCCGTGAACTTCTGGCCGGCGAAAAAGTCCTCGCTGTACCAGTCGCCCCTCTGTGCAGGGCAGTCCACATACAGACCGAAGACAGGTTCGCTCACCTTGTCCGGAGAGGACACGAGACCTTTGCCGAAAAGATTGCCGCTTGCCAGCACGAACGCCTTGGCTCCGATGCGGATCGAGCCGAGATTGGCTGTACGTATGCTTTTCACTCTGCCGTCTTCGAAGCAGGGGTCGAGAGCCTCGTCGCCAGCCTGGAAAGTGCCGCCGGCATTCTCGAAGGCCTTTTTCAGCAGTTTCTGAGTGCGGATTCCCGGCACGGACGGAGGCGTCGTCCCGAGGAACAGCACCTTGGCGGATATCATCTGGCGGAGCCACTCAGGCACGGACGGGTTTTCAAGTCCGAAGACCTCTGGCAGAACCACGACATCCTCACCGTCAATGAGTTCCTGCACCAGATGGCCGAAGCGCTTCCAGTTCTTCTCGTTGTCCATCACGCGAGCTATGTTGACCGAACGCATCTCGGAAGGATTCTTCCTCAGAATCTCGACCTCATCCATCTTCACGCTCTCGATCCTGCACTCCACTCCCCTCTTCTCGAGGCTCTCGGCAATGAACGCCGTGTTGAAGTCCAGAAAACCGGAGAAGTTGACTATCAATGCCTTTCTACCTATTTTCTCATCCCTTGACGAAAGCGTGGCGACTTCATCCATCACCAGCCAGGCCGGCTTCAGGGTGCCGAGTCCCGTAAGGCGGAAACCGTTTCCGCCGTTCCCTGCAGGATGCAGGTTCACTCCGCAGGAAGCGAAGAAGCCGGGGGTCGAGGCGGCATATTCAGAAATTTTTTCCGCTCCTATCTTTGAATATGGGTGTTCGGCAGGCAGGGACGGTATCGCCGCAAGCGGGTCGCTGACAGGTTCGCCGCCCGGCATGCGTCCGAGCAGTCCGAACGCTCCGGAAGAAAAATGCAGGGCGTTCTGGCCGGCAGACACAATCATGCATCTGAGCCCGGCTTTCTGCAATTTTATGCCGCAGACGAGGGAGGAAAGCCCGCCGCCGATCAGGACTACGTCAAATCCAATCATAATTCACCCTTTAAATATCTTCTTAAATATCTTCATCCGCGCCAAGCACTTCAGAATAGACCCACTGCGTGTAGGCGCTCTCGCGCAGAGTCTCGCCCCAGGCCACAGGGTACATTCCCTTCCACCTTTCGTTCAGGAATGCTTTCAGGTCCGCGCGGGCCTTGGATGCGCAGTTTCTCGCCTTCGCAAGACGGCCGGCCGCCCTGCAGGCACAAAGTTCACCCTGACAGGTACCCATGCCGAAACGTGTCCTGCGGCGCAGGTCCACGAGGTTGTTCACCTCCAGGTGTTCGATCGCCGAATCCACCTCGGCAACGGAAACTTCCTCGCACTCGCAGACGAGGCTGCTCTTTTCTTCTCCGTTGAAATCAAACTTAGCGGCCTGGGTGCCAAAACGTCCTGCTGAAGCTTTCTGGACCATCGTAGGTACGTTCCAGATGCTTTTCGACACATCCTCGATACCGCCCTTTTCAGATCCCGGCAGCGGTGTCTCGGCAGTGACGCAAGCTACGGAACGGCCCAGTTTCCTGCAGACTGCATCTGAAGCCTGCTCGGCCATCAGCCTGTAGGTCATAAGCTTGCCTCCGGTGATGCTGATGAAGCCCTTGATTC
>CAVCDF010000053.1:0-25695 GCA_963600795.1 Anaerotignum sp.
GTACCTACGAGGTGGTAACCGAGGATCCGGCCCATTACGGGCTCGAGCGTGCCAAAAAGTTCAAGACGAAGGCCGACGGGTCGCCGCTTGAAGACGTGAGCGAGTTGTTCGATGAGTACAGGCCTGGCCTGACCCGCTACAACCAGTCTTTCACTGCCGGCTCGTTCAAACTGAACGTCGGCCCGAAGCACGTCACGATAGACTTCCACGCCGGAGATTCCGCTGAGATCGCCCGCACCTTTAAACTAAGGTAACTAAGGTAACTAAGGTAGCTAAGGTAGCCGCGCAGCGGCGCGTAAAGACATAAAAAAGACACTGAAGAAATTCAGTGTCTTTTTTATGTCGGGATGATCCGACTCGAACGGACGACCCCTACGTCCCGAACGTAGTGCGCTAGCCAACTGCGCTACATCCCGATTGCCGTCTTGACGGCTTTACTGCTCGGAAGGCAGCCTTCGGGAGACTGCCTTCTGAAATTTCTTAAGCAAGCTTGTTGATGTAAACCGCAATGCCGCTCTTGAGGTTTGAAGCCTTGTTCTTGTGAATGACTCCGATCTTGGCGAGCTTGTCGATCATTGCGTACACCTTCGGAGCGCCTTCCTCGGCAGCCTTCTTGTCCGTCGTGTTGCGAATCGCCCTAATGGCGTTCCTCGTGGACTTTGCATAATACTTGTTATGCAGTCTGTGCCTCTCGCTTTGGCGATTGGCCTTTTTTGCTGATGCGTGATTTGCCATCGTTCTTATTTTTTAATATTTGTAGTGGGTAGGAGAATCGAACTCCTATTGCGGGAATGAAAATCCCGAGTACTAACCGTTATACGAACCCACCAGACTTGTCACCCAAGGATGGCAGTTGCCAAATTGGGATGCAAATATATGGATATTTTTCGACCTGTCAAAATAAATTGCAATCTATTTGACAGAATTGTCTTCATTATTTTCCTTGTCCCACTCGAAAGAGTACAGAATCGACTCAACCTGACGCAGATACTGGCGTTTGTCGTATTTCGGTGCGTGAACCCAGGCTTCGAGCACGATTATCTCCTTCCCGTCCTTGCTGTAGAACGAGTGCGAAACGAACGGGCCTCCCATAGCGTAGTTGTAGACGTCCCAGAGCCCGCGTGTTTCCACGAAGTCAAGGTCGTGGTACTTCAGGAACTTGATTCCCGGCTTGACGTAGATGCTGGTCATCATGTAAGTGTTGTCGTAAGGTCCCGGCACGTAAGCCTTCAGGAAGGCGTTGCGCCTGGCTATGATGTTCTCTTCTGTGAACGGGTCGTCTTCTGTGACCGGGTACTTGTACACGAATATTCCTTGAGTCGAGTACTGCTTCTCGTCTTCTATCCAGATGAAATCCTCCGTCACCTTCTTCAGCGAGTAGCCGACCGGGACGTGTAGCTTGCCGCCGACCAGGTTGTCCACCACGGTAGCAAGCTTGGTCTCTTCGTAGAGCAGCGTGTTGGCGATCACTCTGTTCCTTTCGGCCTGCTCTATCGCTCCGGTGATGTTTTCGCTGTTCCTGCGCAGCACGGAGAGCGCGGAGTCGGCGCACGGCGCGTTCAGCTGTATGACGCACTGAGGACGTGCCCATACGTTGGTCCTGTAGGTGACTCCCTGGTTGACCACCGAACTGTCCACGTTGAAGATCACGATGTTCCTGTGGAGCTTGAACATATCCTTGAATGCGCTCGGGCTGAGATTGACGATCGAGTACAAAGGCTCACGCTGGGGCAGGTACTCGCAGTCCCTGGCAAGGATTCCGCGGACTTCGTTGCCGAGATTGCCTTCCCAGTTGTCCTTCCCGATGACCACTATGACTTCTCCGGCCTTGCCGGACACGTTCGGAAGTAGGGTTTTCGTGTCCTTGCACGAAAAGGCGGACAGCAGCGCGGCCGCCAGGACTATGAACTTTGATGCTGTTTTCATTGCCGTTGTGTTTTTTCGATGTTGCAAAGATACTGCTTATTTTCCGCACGCACCAAATAAGTACGCCGGGAACATCTCTCGCTCCTGCGATGGAAGCTCTTGAGAATCAAGTATATTTACTAAATTAATCTCTTCAGCCCCGGATCAGCCTCCCGATGTCGTTCCCGAAGGCCAGCACCATAAGCATAAGCAGCAGGATCATTCCGATCACCTGCGCGATCTCCAGGAACCTGTCGCTAGGCTTGCGCCCGGTGACCATTTCGTACAGGCAGAAGACGATGTGTCCTCCGTCCAGCGCCGGAATCGGAAGCAGGTTCATCACTCCGAGCATTATCGAGAGCAGCGCGAGGATGTTCACGAATCTGTACCAGTCCCAGGTCGCCGGGAACACCTGCCCGATGGCGATGAAGCTTCCCACTGACTTGTAGGCCTCCGTGCTCGGCGAGGCTACGAGTTTGAGATCCCTCAGGTAGCCGCCTATGGTGCTGAAAGTCAGTCTGAAGCCTGCAGGGATGGCGCTTATCAGGGAATATTCCTTCGATTTGACCCCGGGCATCTGCATGTACACTCCGATTCTTCCGGCGGAGTCGACCTGAAGGGGGATGCTGAGCGTGTCGGCGCCGCGCAGCACGGTCGCCGTCACCGTAGATTTTCCGGCCTGCGCCAGGTATTCCCTCGAATCCTGCAGGAACGGGGTGCTTACGCTGTCCAGAGCAAGGATCCTGTCGTCGTGCAGGAGCCCGGCCGCCGCATTCGGCGATGCGCTCATCACGGAATCGACCACGAACGGCACCGCGAGGTCGAACAGTCCTGGCGTGTTGAGGACTTCGCCTATCATCGAGCGGTCTATGTAAAGGTCGAGCGTGTCGCCGTCGCGCAGCACCGTGACCTTGCCGACGCTCCTGCGCGCGAGGTCGGCCTGAAGCATACCGAAGTTCTCCGGGACGAAGTCGTCCATCCTGATGATGTGGTCGCCGTTGCGGAATCCCATCTCGACTCCGAGTTCGTTGGTATAGATCCGGCTGCCTTCGTTGCCGATGTAGGCTTCGCCCCAGATGGCCATTATGCCGATGTAGGCGATTATTGCGAATATGAAGTTGTAGAGCACTCCGCCGACCATCACCAGCAGCCTCTGCCAGGCCTTCTTGGTGCGGAACTCCCACGGCTTCGGCTCCTGCTTGAGGGCCTCGGTGTCCATCGACTCGTCGATCATCCCGCAGATCTTGCAGTAGCCTCCCAGCGGCAGCCAGCCGATGCCGTATTCGGTCTCCCAGTCCTTGGCTTTCGGGAATATCCTTGCGAACCAGCCTTCCTTGGTGCTGAACAGCTTGAAGCCTCCGGCGTCGAAGAACAGGAAGAATTTGTCGACTCTGATTCCGAACATCTTCGCGAAAGTGAAGTGCCCGGCTTCGTGGATTATGATAAGGACGGAAAGCGCAAGTATGACTTGCAGAATCTTCATCAGCACTGCCATATCACCGCCTCCCGCTCATTGCCTCGACCTTTTCCAGGGCCAGTGAATATGTCTCCTCGTTTGTCCTGAATATGTCTTCAAGAGTAGGACTCGCGATGAACGGTGCCGACTCGATGCATTCTCCGGCTATCTCGGAGATTCCGTAGAAAGGAATCCTGTCCTGCAGGTAGGCCGCGACGGCCGCCTCGTTGGCTGCGTTCAGGGCGCAGGGGATGTTCCCGCCCCTTTCCATCGCCCTGTAGGCCAGTGCGAGCGCAGGGAACTTCTCCGTGTCCGGACTCTGGAACGTCAGGCTGCCGAGTTTCGCGAAGTCCAGCCTGTCTCCCGAAAGAGGAAGCCTCTGCGGGAACCCGATGGCGAACTGGATGGGCCCGCGCATGTCCGGATTGGCCAGCTGTGCGATGACGGAACCGTCCTCGAACTCCACCATCGAGTGGATGATGGATTCCGGATGCACCACAACATTGATTCTTTCGGCCTGAGTGTCGAAAAGCCACCTGGCTTCTATCACTTCGAAACCCTTGTTCATCATAGTCGCGGAATCGATCGTGATTTTCGCCCCCATGCTCCAGTTAGGATGCTTCAGGGCCATATCCTTGGTCGCGGCTGCGATCCTGTCCCTGTCCCACGTCCTGAACGGACCTCCCGAGGCGGTAAGGTGTATTCTGCTCAGCGCGTTGCCCTGCGCGGCCAGCAGGCACTGGAATATAGCGGAATGTTCCGAGTCCACCGGCAGGATAGGAGCGCGGTGCTTCTTGGCAAGGTCTATCACCAGGCTTCCGGCTGCGACAAGGGTCTCCTTGTTGGCAAGGGCGATGACTTTCCCGGCCTTGATCGCCGAGATCGTCGGCTCGAGGCCGCTGAAGCCTACCATCGCCGCCACGACGATGTCCACTCTGTCGCTGGTCACAAGGTCGCAGACGGATTTCATCCCGGCGAAAGCCTTGGTGTCGGATTTCTCCAGGGCGGCCGACAGGTCGGCGTACTTCGTCTCGTCGCAGATGACTGCGTTGTTGGCGTCGAACTCGACGGCCTGTCTGGCCATAAGTTCCCAGCTGCTCTTGCAGGTTAAAAGTTCGACCTCGAAAAGGTCCGGGTGTTCTTTGATCACTTCGAGGGTCTGTCTTCCGATCGACCCCGTCGAACCAAGTATGGCTATTCTTCTCTTTTCCATCAGAAGTTAATGTATTTGGTAGGATCCACGGCCTCTCCCTTGTGCCACAGCTCGAAATGCAGGTGCTCGCCGTCGGACAGCGTGCCGGTGCCGCCGATGATCGCGATCGGAGTCCCGGCCGTAACCTTGTCGCCGGTCTTCTTCATCAGTTTCTGGTTGTGCTTGTAGACCGAGATGATGTCTCCCTCGTGCTGTATGCGGATAGTGTAGCCTTCCGTGTCGCTCCATCCCGCCGAGATGACCGTCCCGTCAAGAACGGACATCACCACTGAATTTTCAGGAGCCGTGATGTCTATGTAAGGGTGCAGAGCCTTGTCGTAGCCCTGCGAGATGACTCCCTTGACCGGCGTGAAGAAGTGCATGCCTTCAATCGGAAGCGCCCTGGTCCCTCCGGATTTTATCTCGAACCGTTCTTCGCCTGCCACTTCGCTTCGCAGTATGGAGTCTTTCTTCGCCGCATCCTTGAGGTCTGTCTCTTCGGCCTGCCGTTCGCCTCCGACCTTCATCAGGCTGTCGATCCTGAGGGCCGGCCTGCCGTCCACTACTCTGCGGAGGTTCTCGGAGTACAGTCCCCATTTCGTGATGATGTTCTCCAGTGAGTCGAGGCGGATGGCGTTCTGGATGGCGTCGCGTTTGGTCCTTGCGTCAGGATAGCCGGGAATGAATGTCTTGACCGGAGTGAAGGCGATCAGGCAGAAGACTACCGTGAAAAGCACCACGATCGAGGTGATGACGGTCACTAGAGCCCCTATCCTCGTGAATTTTATGGACCACAACTTGTCGTGGGTGTCGTCGTCCACGATGGTGATTCTGAAGGATTCCGTTCTCTTGCCTTTCTTGAGCTTGGACATATTATTTTGACTGTTAGCCTTTTTTCGTTAAATTTGCAATTCGCTATGGACAGGATGCTCGGCATAGATTACGGACGCAAACGCGTGGGGGTCGCGGTCAGTGACCCGTTGGGTATCTTTGCTTCAGCCCTGGACACGGTTCCTGGTGCAAAGATAATAGAATATATCAAAAATTATGCTCAAAAGGAGACCATAACCCGCTTCGTGGTAGGTTATCCGATGAACCTGGACAACACTCCGTCAGAGGCCGCCGCCGACGTGGACATATTCCTGAAATCGCTTGAAAAGGCTTTCCCCGGCGTTCCCGTCACGCTGGAGGACGAACGCTTCACTTCGGTGCTTGCGCACAGGGCTATGATTGACGGGGGGATGAAGGCCAAGGACCGCAGGGACAAGACTTCCGTGGACAAGATAAGCGCCGCCATCATCCTCCAGAGCTATCTTGACAGGCAAAACAGAAAATAACGGAATTGAGAAGATTATGATACTGCCGATTTATTTGTATGGTTCCGAGGTGCTCAGGCGCAAGGCCGGCCCCGCAGACCTTTCGGACAAGGAGAAGATCACCAAGCTGGTGGAGGATATGAGGGAGACGCTCGCCAAAGCTGAAGGCTGCGGCCTCGCCGCCCCGCAGGTGGGGGAGAGCGTACGGGTGCTGATTGTCGACGGCACCGGAATGACCGATGTCTATCCCTACCTTGAAAATTTCGCGAGGGTGATGATCAATCCGGTCATCGTCGAGGAAAGCGAAAAGAAGTGCGTGTATTCGGAAGGCTGTCTCAGCATCCCCGGCATCTACTGCGACGTGACGAGGCCGCAGAGCATGACAGTTGAATATTATAACGGTGATTTCGAGAAGGTTACCGAGACTTTCGACAAGTTTGCCTGCCGTATGGTGCAGCACGAGATGTCGCATCTTGACGGCGATATGTTTGTCGACCACGTGGCTCCGATAAGGAAGAAGATAATAGCCAAAAAGTTGAACGGCATCGCAAAAGGAAAGGTTTTTGCAAGGTACGCCACGAAACTCAAATGATCACACTCGCTATGGGAGTATTTCACGCGTATGACATACGCGGAGTCTATAATGTTGACTTTGACCGCGATGTCGTTTATAAGATAGGTTATTTCATCCCTCGGCTGCTGGGTGCGGACAAGGTTCTGGTCGGACGCGACTGCAGGACGTCTTCCCCTGAAATCCACGACAGTCTGCTCGAAGGCATCACCGATGCCGGCGCGGACGTGTATGACATCGGGCTCAGCACTACCCCTATGGTCTATTTCGGAACGGCCAGCCGCGGATTCAAGGCTTCGGTGCAGATTACCGCTTCCCACAACCCGAAGGAATACAACGGATTGAAGGTCTCCAGGGAGAACGCTCTTCCGGTCGGCTTCGAATCCGGCCTGGGGCAGATCCAGCGGTGGATCGAGAGCGGTGAGCCGACCGTGCCTGTGCAGAAGAAGGGCAGGGTGATTCCGGAGGACATCCGCAAGGACTACCTTGAGTTCCTTCTCAAGTTCAAGGCGGACTATTCCGGCATAAAGATTGCCTTCGACCTCTCCAACGGAATGTCGAGCCTTCTTGCCCGCGACATTTTCGGCGACGCCCCCGCATACATATTCGATGACATCGACGGGACCTTCCCGAACCACGACCCGAATCCGCTGGTGCAGAAGAACGTCGAACCGCTGAAGGCTCTGGTCAGGAAGACCGGTGCCGACGTTGGAGTCATCTTCGACGGTGACGCCGACCGCGTCATGTTCGTTGACAACGAGGGCGAATTCGTTTCTCCTGATCTGATGATCGCCGTGCTGGGGCATTATTATGTCGACGAGATGCACCGGACGGGCATCGTGCTGCAGGACATCCGCAGTTCCAAGTCGGTAGGGGAGTACCTGTCCAGGATGGGCTGCACCATGCAGACCTGGAAGGTCGGCAGGGCTTTCGCGGCCACAAAGCTCCGTGAAATCGGCGGAATCTGGGGCGGAGAACTCGCCGGACATTACTATTTCAGCGACTTCTTCTACTCTGACAGCGGCCTGCTCGCTTCAATGCTGATTCTCAGGGTGGTAGCTTCGATGAAGAAGAAAGGCGTTTCGCTCCACGAACTCATCGGCAGGATTTCGCTCTACAAGAGTTCGGGTGAGATCAATTTCCGCGTCGAGGACAAGAAAGGCGCTATGGATGCCGTCAGAAAGCATTTCACGGACCGGGAGAAACCGACTGTCGAGATGGATTTCGACGGCTATCGCGTGGAGTTCCCACAGTGGTGGTTCAACATCCGCCCTTCCAACACGGAACCTTATCTCAGGTTCATCTGCGAGGCGACATCCGCTGAACTTCTGGAGGAAAAGGTAAGTGAGACAAAGCGGCTTCTCATCGGGGAGTTCGGCGCAAAACTTTGATTGTAGAGGATGAAGGAAAGAAGGAACATTATCATAGGCACAGTACTGGCCGCTCTCGCCCTTTTCCAGGGCTCATTTTCGGCGGCGGCACAGGAGGTCAAAGTACAGGATTCGACCATAAAGACAAAGAAGCAGGCTGAACTTTTCCTTCCCCGCATTTCCCGGGAGGCGGTCCAGTCGATGGACATCAGCAGGAAGGATGCGCTGGACACTCTTGACACTGCGGACCCGCACATCAAGATTCTCCTCTATTCGGACTACACCTGGAAGTACTTCAAGGATTCCACCTACGCGCGCGACAACATAATATTCAATGAATATTGGACCCACGACTATCCTGACCCTTACCACGTTTCGCTTGAGGAGCTTCCGAGCGAGATCGCGCTCTGGGTGGTCGACACTCTGAGCGAGTACAAGTGCCCGAACCAGACGCAGGTGTATTCAAAGTTCGGCTACCGTCACCGCCGCAGGCATCAGGGAGTTGACCTTCCGCTCAACACCGGCACACCGGTCTATGCCGCCTTCGACGGCAAGGTCCGCATCGCCAAGCGCTACAAAGCTTACGGCAACCTCGTCGTGCTCCGCCACGACAACGGCCTTGAGACGTTCTACGGCCATCTTTCCAAGATCTATGTCGAGGAAGACCAGTGGGTGAACGCCGGCACGATCATCGGCCTGGGCGGTTCGACCGGCCGTTCGACCGGTCCGCATCTGCATTTCGAGACCCGCTACAAGGGCTATGCGTTCGATCCTGAATGGCTGATAGACTTTTCTTCAGGCACTCTGCGTCACAGGCTTTTCGTCCTGAAGAAGAAGTATTTCAACGCGAACAGCAAATATGTCCCTGAAAGCGAGCAGGAGGAAATAGACATTCTCGAGGGGGATGCCAAGGACAAGGAGGAGGCTGCAAAGAAGGCTGAGGCCGAGAGGAAGGCTGCGGCCGCGGCCCAGTACCATACCGTCCGCCAGGGAGACACGCTGGGCGCTCTCGCAAGGAAATATCACACTTCCGTCAAGGCTCTCTGCCGTCTCAACGGCATCAAGGAGACTACGATTCTGAGCCTCGGTAGGAAACTCCGCGTCAAATGATCCGGCCGGAATGAATGAAAAAAGAGGAGACTGAGAAATCAGCCTCCTCTTTTTTTATGGGGTGCGCTGTGGGGCTCGAACCCACGACAACCAGAACCACAATCTGGTGCTCTACCAACTGAACTAAGCGCACCGTGTTCAGAGATTGCAAAGTTACGAATAAATTTCGTTTGTGCAAGAGTACCCGGTATTTTTTTGCCATCTTAAGTTTTTACCGGCCTTCATTGCTATTTTGACATCCGATTGTTATATTTGCGATTATGCGGAAATTCCTGACAACCGGACTGATGCTCGCTGCGGTCACCCTGCCGGCGGCGGCCCAGAACCTTGAAGAAAATTATTCTCCAGGGTGGTGGACCGGAATGTTCGAGGAGTGCTCCGTACCGAAATCCCTCTTCCCGGAACCCGACACCGTGTCCATCGTGCTGATGGGCGATGTGATGATGCACAAAGAACAGATAGTCAATGCGTCAAGGCCCGACGGAAGCTATGATTTCAGCACCTACTTCGCGGCGGTCGAAGGAATGATCGGAGAAGCTGACCTCGCAGTCGCGAATATGGAATTCACCCTGGCCGGCGAGCCTTACACGGGCTACCCCTGCTTCTCGTCCCCGGACGGCTACGAGGAATACGTCGCCGGATGCGGAGTGGACATATTCCTTACTGCCAACAACCACATCCTCGACAAGGGGAAGGCCGGCATCGAAAGGACTCTGGGAATATATTCACGGATGGAAAGGGACGGGCGAATCCGGCATACGGGAGCCTCCCTCTCCGCTTCCGACGACTCTCTCCGCTTTCCGCTGCACACTGTCGTGCGTGGCGTCCGCATCGCGCTCGTGAACTTCACCTACGGCACCAACGCCAGCATTCGCGGCGACTATCCGAAAGTCCACCGGACGGACACGGCCGAGATAGCGGCGGCTATAGACGGCGCCAGGGCTTCCGGAGTCGATTTCATCATCGCCGTCCCGCACTGGGGCGCTGAATATGTCCTCAGACATTCCGCTTCACAGGGCAGGCTGGCAAGGTGGCTGGCCGAGAAAGGGTGCGATGCCGTCGTAGGTGCCCATCCCCACGTTCTTCAGGACACGGAAGTCCTGACCGTGAGCCGCAGCGACGGGATTGGAGTGAAGAATGTGCCGGTGGTGTATTCGATGGGTAACATAGTCTCGAACATGAGTGCCAGCAACACCCAGGTCGGGATGTTCGTGACGTTGAGGTTCGCGACGGACAGGTTCGGCGGCAAGACTATGCTGGAGCCGCAGCTGACCCTGACTTGGTGTTCGCGTCCCGGCCGCCTCAACCGAAGCTACGCGACGATCCCCATCAAGGAATATGTCGGCAGACGCTCGCTGTGGATGAACCCGTCGGACTACGACAACATGGTTTCGTCCTACGAGCGTGTCAAGGAAGAAACAGGAATAAAAGATTGAAAGAAGCATAATGAAGAAAACCATAATTCTTGACGCGGTGTCTCCGCTGGAGATTTTCGGCGCCGGCAACAGGATACTCGAGGAGTTCTGCTCTTACTTTCCGGGCTTGAAGGTGGTGGCCAGGGGAAATGAAATCCGGCTTGACGGCAAGGACGGCGACATTCAGGAATTCAGCCAGAAATTCGCCGAACTCCAGGACAGGAGGCTTCACAAGATGAACCTTACGGTCTTCGATGTCGAGGACATCTTCGAAGGGCAGAACCCTTCCGGCATTCTCAGGTCATCGGGCGGCGAGGCGATAATCGTCCACAGTACCGATGGCAAGCCGATAAAGGCCCGCAACAAGACACAGCAGGAGATGGTGAAGGCGTATTTCGACAGCGACCTTGTCTTCGCCGTCGGCCCTGCCGGCACCGGAAAGACCTACATCGCCATCGCTCTGGCGGTCAGGGCGCTGAAAAACCGTGAGATCAAGCGCATAATTCTGACAAGGCCGGCTGTCGAGGCCGGCGAACGGCTCGGATTCCTGCCGGGAGACCTGAAGGACAAGCTGGATCCGTACCTCCAGCCGCTTTACGATGCGCTCGGGGATATGGTCCCGCCGAAGAGGCTGCAGGAATTCATAGAGGATGGCACAATCCAGATCGCGCCTCTGGCCTATATGCGAGGCCGCACTCTTGACAGGGCCTGCGTCATTCTCGACGAGGCGCAGAACACCAACCTGGCCCAGCTGAAAATGTTCCTGACACGAATGGGAAGCAGCGCGAAATTCATCGTGACCGGGGACGCGACGCAGGTGGACCTCCCGAAGCGTGAGGATTCCGGCCTTCTGAAAGGCATCAGCCTTCTGAAAGGCATCAAGGGCATCAGCACCATATTCTTCACTTCCGAGGACATAGTCCGCCACCCTCTGGTGACCAAGATCGTCAAGGCCTTCGACCGCAATGACTGCGCGGAAGAAAGTCATTCGTCCGCAGATGATCCGGATTCGCAGCAGTAGATCTTCCTGATGCAGGCATCGTCGAGGGCCGCGGCGTAGATGCGCGTGCCCCGGTAGCTGTTTTCACCGCAGCGGTTGTACGGCATCTCTGCGTTGCGGCCTATGTTCCACGGCAGTTCGGACGTGCCGACGTTCCCCTTGACCGCCATCGTCCGCACCGGTTCGCCGTCGATGTAGAGCCTTATCTCTCCTTTCCGGCACACGCCGGCCACAAGATGCCACCGGTCGAACCATCCTTCGGGCAGAGCGGTCAGGCATTCGCCTCTTCCCCAGCCTCCGGCGAAGAATGCCAGGATGCGGCCGCTCTGCATCTTCAGGACGGTACAGTCGCCTTTGGAGAAGAAATCCATATGCCAGGCGCCGGACTTCCTCGGAAGCAGCCAGGTCAGAATCGTGAATTCATCGTAGCCGTACATCAGGCTTTCCGTCTTTGGGAATTCCACATAGGCGTCCGTTGCCGTGGTGACTCCGCCGTCGCTCCACTTGAGTGGTCCGAAGGCCGTCCCGTCGTTGCCGAATCCTGAGCGGTCCTCAGCCCTTTGCCGGGAATAGTCGATGTCCAGCACGGTGGCGTCAACGGCATCCTTGAATATCTTGACCTTCGTCTCCCTGCCGGCAATCCGCACCCGGTGCAGTCCGGCGTCCAGCGCAGGCAGGCGCGTTTCATAGCGCGCGGAATCCCCGGGGGTGATCCGGACATCGGCTTCGTCACAATGTTCCCCGTCAATCAGTACGGGCACTTTTCCGCTGAAAACCCTTCCGCTGGCGTTCTTGAGCGTGAACGAGATTCTTTCGCTTTCCCCCTGCCTTGCCACCGGCCTGAGGTCGATGCTGCAGCACTTCAGAACCGGAGCGTCAGCATCGGCTCTTACTACCCTGACCCTTTGCTTCCAGGTGCCGCTGATGCTCAGGATGTGTCTACCTTCAGCATACAGGCGGTAACTTATGGTGTCGGCGACGGTGGCTCCTGCCGCCACGCGGATGTTCTTGCTTGCCACCGCCTTGCCGTCGCACGTCAATGTCGTGACGCACACTCCGTCGGCTCCGCGGTTGGAGACGCTGACCGGCAGGAGGCACTCCTGGTCGGGCTTCACCTTCGCCGGCGCTTTCGCGGCCGCCCTGATTTCGAACGACGGAACTTCGCCGGTGAACGAATATGGCAGCTGCATATTCATCGCATCCAGCGCCTTTGTGCCGTCAAAGTCAAGCGTGCCGCCACCGGCCAGTTCGCCGTGGGTGACGTGGCACCGCTGCAGAGGCTCTCCGTTGAGGACAGGCTGCGGCATCGCTCCGTCTTCGCAGGCTCCTCCGCCGGTTATCCGCAGGTCCGCTCCGCCCGGAAGGTGTATCACGACTTCCGGGGCGAGCGGAGGAAGCGCGAGGTATTCATCCGTGCCGGGGCAGGCCGGCATCAGGCCCGTCACGGCGAATGCAAGCCAGCTTGACATCGAACCGAGGTCATCGTTGCCCGGTATTCCGCCCGGACCGTCAGAATAGTTTCCGGCGACGATTCCGCGCACGTGCTTCATCGCGAGGTCAGGCCTCCGGGCCCACACGAACAGATGCGGATAGTTCAGTACCGTCTCGTTGTCGAAAGTTATCAGCCCGTCCCCGAATTCCCCGTCGAGCCTTGAGGCATAGGACTCGGGGCCGCCCCGGAGGTTAACAAGATGCAGATTGTCGTGAGGAGCGAACAGGGATGCCGTGTGTCTGGTGCTTTCCTGGAATCCCAGTTCTCCGGCTCCGCGCACAAGATGGTCTCCGATGCGCGGCAGCATAAGCATGGAGGCCTCGTCCCACAGGTTCGCATAGTTCAACGCCCTCTCCGAATGGACGGCGGCCTCCTCTTCGTGACCGGCAAGACGGCAGACCGTCATCATAGCCCAGTCGTCGTAGGCAAGTTCTCCGGTTCTGCTCACCGAAGCGTCTTCGTGCGCATCGATGAAGCCCTGTTCAATGTACTGCCGCATTCCCTTGCCTGAACTTTCCGCATCGTAGGTCCCGCGGCAGGCTTCGTAGATGGTCTGCACGTCGCAGCGGACGGCGCCTTTCACATAGGAGTCGAGCAGGACCGGAATGGAATGGATGCCGGTCATGGGACCGTTCGGCATCCTGCCGTACCGCCCGAACATGTCCAGAACACTGTCGACAATAGCTTTCTGGACGTCCGGCTTCAGCAGGCATAGCAGCGGATGAAGGGTGCGGAAGGTGTCCCAGAACGAGAACAGGATGTACCTCGGCTTCTCGTCCACATCGGCGATGTTCGCCGGCTCCAGCATAGAGTGATAGAGGGCGGTGTAGAAAATCGTGTTCAGTTTATCCGCCGCTCCGTGCAGATCCACGCAGGCAAGTTCCCGCCGCCAGGCATCGTGCACCGCGCTGCGCAGGGCTTCGAAATCACGCCCTTCCAGCTGCTTCCTGCCGTTTTCGATGCTCCGCCCGAAGTCCTGCATTGAAGCGGTCACCGCGACCTGCAGCGGTCCGTCTGTCTTGAAGTGCGCGAACAGAGTGTCCCTGCGGAGTTCGTAGTCGGTCAAAGGCCTGGAGAACGACATCGTGACGTGTCCGATGCCGCACAGCACTCTCCCTTCCTTTATCTCAATATGCCCTGCATTGAACAGCACGACCGTGCAGGAGTCGCTTGCCGCAGTGTAGCGCAGCAGACCCGAATGGCTGGCGGCGGTCATCTCCACTTCGTCGCCGTCGTCGAACCGCACTTTGTAGAAGCCGGCTTCAGCGTGCTCGTTGCCGTGGGAGAACTTCCGCCCGGAATAGGTTCCGGGGAGGCTGTCGGCGGATCCGGGCAGGAACGCTAGCTTGACCGCTCCGGACGATCCGTTGGGATAGCCGCTGTTATGCCCTATGCACGAAAAGCACAGGATCGAGTCATCGCTGTAGAAATAGCCGACCTGCGTCGGCCTGACGCTTGTCTCCGGTGACAGATGCAGCAGTCCCCACGGCGAAGCCGCCCCTGGAAACGTGCCGCCGTAGTCGCCCCAGAGCGTCGGGACGCTGCAATGTCCGGTGCCGATCATGGGGTTGACCCATCGGGCGTTGTCTCGGCCGGAAGTTTCAGCGTCCGATGCACGGCACTCCGCCGCCGGAGCTGGAAAGGACAAGAGCAGAATGCTTGCCGCGACTATCCTGATGAATCTTGATCTCAAGCGCGAATCCTGTTTTCCGGGGATGAGCCTTAGCCGCAGTAGAAATATTTGTCCACGAGAGCCTTGACCTTTGCGGTGTCAGCCAGCGCGTCGGCAAGAAGGCCGCGGTCGCGGAAGGACTTCAGCGCTTTTATGATGCCGTCGACCATACGCTTCGGGAAGACGTCGTTCTTTTCGAATATGTCTCTGGCGGCTTCCAGGCAGTCTGCGGACTCTTCGCAGCAGGCAGGCAGGGCGGCCAGCCCGGCGAGAGCCTCCTCTCCGCCCTTGTGGATGTCCATCCCGACATATTTCTCCTTGGCTTCGGCGATTGCCGCGGCCTCGTCCATCTCCAGACCGTATCTGCAGGCGACGCACAGCCCGGCCATCAGCTGGTAGATGTCGGCCGAACTGTCAGGTGAACGCATTTCGACGGTCTGCTTTCCGGTCGCATCGACGGTTTTTCCGGCTTCGAGAGGATTGGCTTCCGCGCACATGTCCAGTCCGCTGGTCCATCCCAGAGGGACTCTCACGAGAGCTGAACGGTTGCAGTCACCCCAGCAGATGTTGGTAGGCGCTTCCTGGTGAGGAACAAGACGGAAATAGGAAGTAGGGTTCTTGTTGCCGAACGCAGTGATGGCCGGAGCGAGTTCCATCATGCCTGCGATGGCCCGCAGGGCGATGTCGGACAGTTTCCCGTCCTTTATCATCTGGTTGCGCCCGTCCTTGAGCATCCTCATATGGATGTGCATTCCCGAGCCGGCCTCTCCGACGATGATCTTCGGGGCGAAGGTCACGTCAAGACCGTTCTGTGCGCCGAGATTGCGGATGACCCATTTCGCCAGCAGAATCTGGTCGGCCGCAGTCTCGATAGGACAAGGCAGGAACTCTATCTCGTTCTGCTCGTATGTCTTCCCGTCCCTTGTGAAGTTTCCGACTTCACTGTGGCCGTACTTTATGATGCCGCCTGTCCTGGCGACATATTCCATACACTTGGCTCTGAATTCGTTGAGTTTCGCGAAAGGCGAAGACTCGTGGTAGCCTCTCTGGTCTATGCCCGGGAAAAGTTCCTCCTCGGCGGCGATGACGTAGTACTCGAGTTCACCCATCGCTTCGAATGTCATTCCCGTGCTTTGGCGGAAGGCTTCCGCGGCCTTCTGCACCGTGCGGTAAGGGTCGCACTCGAACGGCCGTCCGTCCTTGTCGAAGAAGCTGCAGAGCATCGAGAGGGTAGGAATCCCGGCGAACGGGTCAACGAAGGCCGTGCGGAAGCGCGGAACCACATAGAGGTCGCTGCTGCCCGGTTCCACGAACGAAGGGAACAGGCTGGAGCCGTCGACTCTTTCGCCCTGGCTGAGGATCGTTTCAAGATATTCGAGGCTGTTGATGATGAAATTCAAAGTCTTAACCCTGCCGTCTTCTGCCGGGTACATGAAGTTCACCATCCGGATTCCGTTGTTCTCGATGAATGCGATGATGTCGGCACCGGTGAAGTCCTCCGGCCTCTTGTGAAGGTAAGATACGAGCTGATTCGGATTCAGCATCAAACTTTTGTCTGTCATTATTCCGTGTTTTGATGTTATTGTTATGTGCGGGAAGCCGACCTGGTCCGGAAACCGGCGTCAGGCCTCTTCCCTTCGGGTCGGCTAATTTACAAAAGATTTTTCAGAATATTCAAGGTTTGAATATTCTTGCACACGGATAATTCTTGCGGACCGACAATTCTTGCCGGCGGACAATCTCTATTGTTTCCCGGAATCGGCTTTCTTCCGCCCGGCGGTCTTTCTGGTTGAAGGGTGGGCGAGAATCTGGATGTCCACCCCGTCGAGCTTGAAGCCTCTGAACCGGTGGGACAGGAGCTTCTCCTCCGCGTACTTGCGGAATTCGTCGTCAACCACGTCGGTAAACCGGTGGTTCACAGTGTCGTACAGGTGGATGTGCCTGGAGGAGTTCACGTCGAAGTACATCTTGTTGTTGGCGCTCATCCTGTGGCTGTAGATTCCAAGAAGGGTCAGTTGGGTCAGAATGTTGTAAACGGATGCGACAGTCACCTTGGCATTGCCGGAAGCCTTGATTTCTTCCGTCACCATATCGGCGCTGGCGTGAACCAGTTTCAGCATCGCTTCGTGCACGGCAAGCCTCTGCGGAGTGACTTTCAGACCGTATTTCTTAAGGCAGTTGCGGAAGTCATCGACAGTCAGAGATTTGTTGTTTTTTTCCATATTCAGCTAGAATTGGTTGTCATCTGCAAATTTATAAAAATTCCGGAAATCCTGGACCATAGGCCCAAGAGTTTCAGAAAACGTAAGTTTTTATGTACATTTGCCGTTTGGTAATTATTTTTTGTATGGAACACATCAGATGCCTTGTCATAGGCGGCGGCCCTGCGGGCTACACTTCCGCCATCTACGCTTCACGTGCGGGCCTCTCTCCGGTCCTTTACGAAGGAATGGAGCCGGGCGGCCAGCTTACGACCACAACCGTAGTCGAGAATTTTCCGGGATTTCCCGAAGGGATCGACGCCAATCAGCTGATGGACGGAATGCGCGCCCAGGCTTCCCGCTTCGGTGCGGACATCAGAAGAGGTACGGTGACTGCGGTGGACTTCTCGTCAAGACCTTTCCGCCTTACAGTCGATTCTGAAACGCAGGTCGAAGCGGAGGCTGTGATAATCGCGACCGGAGCCTCGGCGAAGTATCTCGGCCTGCCTTCCGAGCGCAAGTTCAGAGGAATGGGCGTGAGCGCCTGCGCCACCTGCGACGGTTTCTTCTACAGGAAAAAGGATGTGGCCGTGGTCGGAGGCGGAGACACTGCCTGCGAAGAGGCCTCCTATCTGGCAGGCATCTGCAACAAGGTCTATATGATTGTCCGCCGTGATGTGCTCAGAGCTTCCCTCGCGATGCAGGAAAGGGTGAAATCCGCTCCGAACATCGAGATTCTCTGGAACTGCTCCACGCAGGAAGTGCTCGGCGACAATGCCGGAGTGAACGGAGCGAGGATTCTCCGCAAGGATGGTAAGGTTTTTGATATTGCCGTGGACGGATTTTTCCTAGCCATAGGCCATCATCCGAATTCGGACGTGTTCAAGGATTTCATCGAGACGGACGATAACGGCTACATAGTCACTTCGGGCAAGACTTCCGCGACCAGCGTCGAGGGGGTGTTCGCGGCCGGCGATGTCCAGGATCCGACTTTCAGGCAGGCGATCACCGCCGCCGCTTCCGGATGCAGGGCCGCCCTTGAGGTGGAAAAGTTCCTTTTGACGCATTGACAACAATTTGAACATGATGAAATACACCATCAGATTATTTGCGGTGCTTGCCGCCGCGGCGCTTATGCTCCAGTCCTGCAAGTCTGAATATGAAGCGCTCCTCAACGGCAATGATGTGGATGCCAAATATTCTGCCGCATTCGACTTCTTCAACCACGGAAAGTACAACAGGGCCGCGCAGCTCTTCGAATCCCTTTCCGTGCTGACAAGCGGCACCGAAAGGGATGACACCGTGCAGTACTACTGGGGCCTGAGCAACTACCGCTACAAGGACTACTACACTGCGGAGACCAATTTCACGAAGTTCATAACGAACTTCCCGCGCAGTCCGTTCACCGACGAGGCATCGTTCCTGCGCATCGACTGCCTCTACCGCTCGACTCTGCGCTACGAACTTGACCAGACTCCGACCCACACCGCGATTTCCGCCATCAACCAGTATCTGATAGAGAATCCGAAGTCCACCCATTCCGCCATCTGCTACAGGATGCTGAAGGAACTGAACGACCGTCTTGACAAGAAGGCCTACGAGAACGCCAAGCTTTACTACAGGATGGAGGATTACAAGGCTTCCAGAGTGGCGTTCAGGAACATCCTTAAGGACGATGCGGAAAACATCTACCGCGAGGACATCCTCTACTACATCGCCAAGTCTTCCTACAAATACGCCTTCTTGAGCATCGAGAGCAAGCAGAAGGAGCGCTATCTCACTTTTGTCGATGACTACTACAATTTCATCGGCGAGCTTCCGGATTCTCAGTACAGGAAGGAACTCGACGTGCTGTACAGGCGCGCCCAAAAGGCTCTCGGCCGTTACTCCGGCTCGGAAGAGGATCTCGGGGCCAAGGAAAAGGACTTCGAGAGGGACAGAAAGAAATTAATGAAACAAACCGAAGAGCAGGGTTCGTAAATATTTTAGATAACATTTACAAGGAATATGGAAGTAAAGAAGAAAGTTCCCGGAAACACGATCACAAGGGACATCAAGTATCTGGCCGAACCGACCGGCAACATCTATGAGACAGTCGTTCTCCTCTACAAGAGAGCCAATCAGATTTCTCTCGCCGAGAAGAAGGAGCTTGCAAAGAAACTTGAGGATTTCCGCACCGACCGCGACACGATGGACGAGGTGTTCGAGAACAGGGAGCAGATAGAGATTTCAAAGTATTACGAGAAACTTCCGAAGCCGGACCTCATCGCCATCTCCGAGTTCGAGGACGGTGAACTCTATTACAGGACAGCCGGCGCCGAGGAGGAAACACCGCAGCAGCCTGCAAAGGAGAATTTCGGAGACGGAGAGTAGTCCGGACAAATGCTTCAGTCCCTTCAGATCAGGAACTACGTTCTGATAGACTCTCTGGACGTGGAGTTTCCGGAGGGGCTGGTCATAATTTCAGGTCAGACGGGGGCGGGCAAGTCCATCCTGCTCGGAGCGCTTTCTCTTCTGCTCGGAGCCAAGGCTGACGCATCGGTCATCGGACCGGACGCGGACAACTGCGTCGTCGAGGCGGTGTTCAGGGTGCCCGAATCCGATGCTGACATTTCAACGCTGCTGGAAGACGGCGGAATCGAATGTGAAAACGGAGAACTTATCGTCCGGAGGGTTGTGAACCGCTCCGGACGTTCACGTTCATTCGTCAACGATTCGCCAGTGCCTGTCCAGACCCTTCAGGGAATATCCTCCCGGCTCATAGACATCCATTCGCAGCACCAGACTCTGCTGCTCACAGACCATGCATTCCAGCTTTCGATGCTTGACCACTATGCTGGTAACGTGCCTCTTGTGGCGGAGTGCGGCGAGTCGTTCCGCAGCCTCAGGTCGCTGGAAAAGGAACTGTCAGGACTGAACGCCGAAATCGCGAGGCTGGCCGAGGAAGAGGAATATCTCCGTTCGCGCTGTGCCAGGCTTGAAGAGGCGCATCTGAAGGAAGGCGAACTGGAGGAACTTGAAGCCGAACAGAAAAGGCTTGCCAACGCTGAAGAGATAAAGGAGAATCTGTGCGGAGTCGAGAATCTGTTCGCGCCTTCCGACCCTGATTCGGACGTAATGTCCATTTCGACCGCGCTCAAGGAGGCGCAGAGAAAGTTGGAGAAGGTCAAGGCATTCATTCCTGAGGCGGCCTCCCTGTCAGAAAGGATAGAGTCCTCCAGAACCGAACTGGACGACATCCTTGAGGAAGTAGTCTCTGCCAATTCTCGGATAGAACTCTCTCAGGAGAGGCTCGAATCGGTCGAAGACCGTCTCGGTCTGCTGTACGGCCTTCTCAAGAGCTTTTCCGCATCTTCCGTGGCCGAACTCATCGCGAAGCGCGACGGACTGTCAGCCTCGCTGGCGGACTCCGCCTCTATGGAGGAACGCCGCGCGGAACTCGAATCCAGGATTGAAGCCGAAAGGAAAAGATATGAAGGGATATGCCTGCGTCTGCACGATGCCAGGACCGCTTCCGCCGTTCCTTTCGCCGCCGCCATCCAGGAATCTGTCCGTTCGCTCGAGATGGAATATTCAGTGTTTGAAGTCGAGGTCGCGCAGGCGTCCGCTTCCGCCTCGGGAACTGATTCGGTGAGATTCCTTTTCTCCGCTTCAGGGACGGCCCCGACCGATGTCGCCAAATGCGCTTCAGGCGGAGAAATGTCCCGTCTGATGCTCTGTCTCAAGGCGATGATGGCAAGGTTCGTGAATATGCCTACGCTGATTTTCGACGAGATAGATTCCGGAGTGTCCGGCAGCGTGGCGGACAAGATGGGCCGGATGATCTGCAGGATGGGCAAGGATATGCAGGTCTTCGCCATAACCCACCTGCCTCAGGTGGCCGCAAAAGGGAACGCCCATTATCTCGTGGAAAAGGAATATGACGTCCTGGGCAAGGCCACGACGTCCATCCGCCCGGTTTCAGGGCAGGACAGACTGCAGGAGATTGCCCGTATGCTGAGCGGCAGCCGGATTACGCCCGCCGCGATGGAGAATGCCAGGTCACTGCTCGGCTCCGGCCAGGGTGATTGAATAGTCTGTACCGTAAACTATCCTGCGCACGGCTCCGTTGACGAAGCCTCCGCGTGTTGTCCTTGTCAGCCTGATGTCCGACTGAAGGCCTCTTCCCGAAGGCAGCGTTCCGGCCTGTTCAAGGCCCTTCCCATATTCAGCGTCGACCGTCGAGAAATATTTCATCAGGTCATAGCCCTGGAAGGCCGACCTGCTTGGTTCGGCGTTGAACAGGGCCCTGTATTCCATCAGGAAATGCCGGACATCCTTTGAAGTGTAGTCCACATAGTAGGAAACGCTCGCGTGGAGTTTGAGCGCGTGGAGCTGTTCGATGTCGATCTCGTCGAAGGTTCTTGTCTTTGCCGTGCCGTACAGCACGATGTCCTTGTTCTGGCTTGACAGCAGGTAAAGCAGCCGGACAACCTCGATGACGAAGGCCTTGTTGTCGGATGCGATGACGATTCTGTTGGTCCCGCTGCCGGTCATCATTCCTTCCAGCTTGCCCATCATCTGCCTGCCTTCCAGGATGTTGAACGAGATGCTGCCGTGGCTTATGCCCGACCTCGACACTTCGTTGAGCACTTTTCCGGCGTAGCCTGCGGTCGAGGCTCCCTTCTGGGTGAACACTATCGTCTTGTCACCGCTGCGGGTGTCGTCTTCGATCCAGCTTATCATGTCCTTTATCTGCGAGGTGACGGAAGAAGGGGCCTGGATGACGTTCCGTACGGTGTCCGCAAGCGCTTCAGCGCGCTGGTCCAGAGGAGAGACCACCCACGAATCTCCTGCCGCGCCCGATGCCCTGAGGAGGTCGGTGCAGGAGACAGGTCCGATGATGAAGTCGTTCTTCCCGAGTTCGTCAGCCGAGTAGCTTGAAGCAAGGTATGCATCGTAGGTGTTGAGGGTTATGTCGTTGTCCTTGCCCAGATGCCTGGCCGCGAGAAGCGCTCCGCTGTAGAAATCCAGCATCTGACCGTCAGGCGTGCTTGATGCCTTGAAAGGCATCAGCACGGCGATTCTGACTCCGTGCTTCTCCTTTTTCGGGAAGATGCGCTCGAATATTTCCTCATTGCTTTTGCCGTCTTTTGCCGTCGAGTCCCTGACCGCCTCTGGTTTGGTGTCTGTTTTTTCCGCTTCTGCCCTCAGCGTCTCCCATTTCTTCGGGTCTCGCGGAATCTTCAGTTCGTCCTTGCGCTTGACCTTTTCCGAGGTCATCCCGTTGATGTTCATTATGGACTCCTTGGAGACGGAGTATTTTCTGGCGATGGTTCCGAGATCTTCGAACCATTTGACACGGTGGATGAAGTATTCGCCTTCCTGTACTGCGGAACTCTTTACCTGCTTCTCTGCGGTGGTCTGACCGGTCCGGCTGACATCTTCCGCCGTGGCTTCCTGCACGGCATCCTCCTTGAACGGGATGAACAGGATCTGGTCCTTCTTAAGTCCTTCAGTCTCAAGATTCAACGCCTTGTTGGCATCATAGACCTCCTGCAGAGTCACTCCGTAGGCCTTGCAGATGGAGTACAGCGTCTGGCGTTCCAGCACAACGTGGGAAAGATAGATCTTCCCGTCGCGGCGTACCTTTTCCTTTGACACCGTGACCTGCGTGGCTGAATATTCCTGTGCCGATGCATCCGGGCTCGGAACCGCTGCAAGACAGAGCAGCGAGACCAGCATGGCTGTTAAGCGTATCTTCATCTTACCTTAATATATAATAGTCTTACTTACCTGATGTACAGTTTCTCTGAAAAGTCCAGGAGTTTCTTGCAGAAGGACTTCCAGGAAAGCCTGTCCCTTTCCGCCCTGATGGAACTGATGCAGAGAGTCTGGAGATTCCTGTCAGAGAAGAAGGCCTTGATTTCACGGATTATGCTTTCCTCGTCCGGTTTCTGAGCGACAAGCCCCGTACCGGTGTCTCCGATGGACTGCCTGAGACCTCCGACGTCGGTCACGACCATCGGCACTTCAAAGTGGAAGGCAATCGCGCTGATGCCGCTCTGTGTGGCAGTGCGGTAAGGCAGCACGGCGAGGTCGGCCGCCGAGAAATAGTCCTTGACTTCCGAATCCTTGATGTAGTGCGTGAACAGCCTGATCCTGTCCTTCGCAGGCGACCTGTCGATTATCTGCCGGTACTTTTCGAATGAACCGTAAGGCTCTCCGGCCACTATCAGCTGATAGCTGTCATCCAGTTTCGAGAATGCGTTCAGCAGGATGTCCAGCCCCTTGTACTCTCTGATGAGACCGAAGAAGAGCAGGTTCTTTTTGCCCGGTTCCAGCCCGAGAATCCTTTCGGCCTCCGCTCTCGGAATCTTTTCTCCGAAGTGTTCGTAGATCGGATGAAAGAGAGTCAGGTTTCTGGCCTTCGGCGAGAGTCTTCTGAGGTCTTCAGCTACATCGTCGCAGAGAGTGACGTTGCCCGTGCATCCCGACAGGAAGTATTTTGTCAGCGGAGCGTCGAAGAATCTCGGCTCGTGCGGAGTCACGTTGTGAAGGACAGAGACAACTCTGCAGTGTTTTCTGAGCCGTCTGGCAATCCAGCCCAGGGACGGCGCGAAATAGGACATCCAGTAGCTTATGATGACAAGGTCGGGATTCCAGTCGCGGATCGCCCTGTATGTCTTGCCGTAGGTGAAAGGATTGGCCGTGTCCAGGAGAACTTCGCTCTCCACGGGCACGGCATCGTCATCCTTGGTAACGTATTGGGTTTTCCCCGGAAACAGAAACTCCGGGTACTGCCTTTTGAAATTGAATGCCTTGACCGTGCAGGTCTTGCCCAGTTCCAGCATCAGACTGGCGTTGAACTGGGAAATCCCTCCTCTGAAGGGATAGAAGCACGAAAGCAGGGCTATTCTCAACTCTATTCAGCCTTTTCTTCTTCTTCGGCCGCTTCGGCGGGAGCCGCCTCGGTGGTCTTGCCTTTGCCCTTGCTCTGGACATATTCGTCGTTCAGACCTGCAAGGATGGCATCGGTGATGTCAAGTTCAGGGTCACCGGTGGCTACAGGGGCAGGAAGCACGCTTCCCTGGGTGGCGATGATCATCGCGTACTTGTGCTCCTCGTTGAACTTGTCGAGGAAGGTCTTGATGGCGTCGCCGAGCTGGTTCATCATCACCTGCTGCTCTTCAGCCATCTCCTGCTGCTTCTGGGCGGTGTAGTTGTTGAATTTGTTCTGCTGCTCCTGAAGCTTGAGTCCCCTCTGCTCGGCAACCGAACGGACGAGAAGACCCTTGTTGATGTCCGACTGCAGCTTGTTGTAGTCGCTCTGGAGTTTGTTGCCCCTTCTGTTGATCTCTTCCTGGATGCTCTGTGCCTTGGTCTCCACAACGGAACGGAGGTCGTTGGCCATATCGTATTCATCGAGAACCCTGTCAAGGTCGAACCATACGATGGCTCCGGCCTGGGCTGTGGTTTCCGCAGCTTCTCCGGCGGCCTTCTTTTTCCCGTTTCCTTCAGATGTGAGCTGGCTGACTGCCAGGGCAGCCACAGCCACGAGGGCTATGATGCTGATGATGAGAGGTGTCTGTTTCATTATAAATGATGTGTTGATTAATATTTTCCTGAAAACTATGTGTCAGAACCACAAAAATAGTTAAAAAATCTTGATTTTCGACAGATAGGCTCCGATTGTTTTCTCCAGTCCCATATAGAGGGCGTCGCAGATGATGGCGTGACCTATGGAAACTTCATCTGTCCAGGGAATCGTGCGGATGAAATGCTCCAGGTTTTCAAGGTTGAGGTCGTGTCCGGCATTCAGTCCGAGCCCGAGTTCCCTCGCCCTCTCGGCGGTGGCCAGGTAGGGGGCTATCGCCTTGTCCGGATCCGCAGGGTATTGCTCGGCGTACGCTGCGGTGTAGAGTTCCACGCGGTCGCAGCCGCAGGCCTTCGCCCCCTCAGCGGCGGCAGGGTCCGGGTCAATGAATATGGACGTGCGTATTCCCTTGGCTTTGAACGTGGTGCAGATCCCGGTCAGGAAGTCCTTGTTGGCGACTGTGTCCCAACCCTTGTTGGACGTGATCGCATCGTGTGCGTCAGGAACGAGGGTGACCTGGTCCGGAACGACTTCCAGCACGAGGTCCACGAAACTTGGAATGGGATTGCCCTCTATGTTGAATTCCGTCGTGACCGTAGGTCTGATGGCCCGCACGTCGGAGTATCTTATGTGTCTTTCATCCGGTCTGGGGTGGACGGTGATGCCCTCGGCCCCGAAACGTTCACAGTCGACGGCCGCTTTCTCCACGTTGGGCATATTCCCTCCGCGTGCATTGCGGAGCGTCGCTATCTTGTTGATGTTTACGCTTAATCTTGTCATTTCTTCTGATTTTTCTTCAAGCCGTAATTCACAAAAATAATGATTTCTGTTCAGTTTTATTCAGATTTGTGCTAATTTTGGTTTTTGAACGTTTTTCCGGAAACGGCTGAAATGACATCTTCCAGATGAAGACAGCAGTCAGATGAAGACGGCGGCATAAGGCAGTATTTTATTGATGAAGATAGCGGTATATTCAAGAGAAGGCGGGCTGACGGACAATCCGAGGCTTTCCGCGATGTTCGAAAGGCTTGAGCGGTCATCCTTTGAACTTTATGAAGCAGGCGGCGGAGATGACATCGTCGCCGGGACAGACCTCGTGATGAGTGTCGGAGGCGACGGGACATTCCTTTCTGCATCGAGGTGCGTGGGGGAGAGCGGAGTCCCCGTGGTCGGGGTCAATCTCGGCCGCCTGGGCTTTCTTTCCGAATACAGTCCCGAAGAGGTCTGCGAGGCTCTCCTGAACGGGGGGTGGTATCTTGAGGACAGGGCGCTTCTTCAGACAAGAGTCGAAGGAGAATTCCTCGATGACGGCTCATCTTTCTGTCCGTATTCGCTGAACGAAGTCGCCGTCAACCGTTCGGGCGCGGCTCTGCTGGGAATCGACGTGACGATCGACGGCAATCCTCTTCCGACCTATTG
>CAVCDF010000054.1:0-17405 GCA_963600795.1 Anaerotignum sp.
AATGAATATCACGTCAGCGATCCTGTCATCAATCTCAAGTCAGAGACTTACAGGTGCACCGAGAAACCGGTCGACAGCGACACGGCGAAGAGGCTGATTCTTGCCTTGTTCGCCTGCCCGCACGGAGTGGAGAAGATGAGCCAGGATATTCCTGACCTTGTCGAGACATCCACCAACCTCGCTTCCGTGAGGATGAGCCGCAAGGGCGAGATCGAAGTCGTCACCAGCCAGCGCAGTTCGATAGAATCCGCAAAGGAGATGATGGCCGCAAGGGTGGAGGCGAACTTCCTTCAGGCAGGGGCAGAGGTCGAGCACTATTCTGCTTATCCGGGCTGGAATCCTGACCTGAATTCGCACATCCTTAAAGTCTGCGTCGAGTCCTACAGGAAACTCTTCGGCAGGGATCCGGAAGTGAAGGCGATCCACGCCGGTCTCGAATGCGGTCTGTTCAAGGAGAAGTTCGGCGACCTGGACATGATCTCCTTCGGCCCGACGCTTCGCAACGTGCACACTCCGGGCGAGAAGATGGACCTTAAGACGCTTGACATGTTCGTCGACCATCTCGTGGACGTTATGGTCAACTTCAAATAATTGACAATGGTTAAAATAGCACCTTCAATCCTTTCCGGCAACTTTCTGAACCTGGAGCCGGACATCAGAATGGTCAACGCCAATGCCGACCTCATCCACATCGATGTGATGGACGGCTCGCTCGTGCCGAACATCTCGTTCGGATTCCCTGTTGTCGAAGCGATAGCCAAGGTGGTCACCGTCCCGATGGACGTGCACCTTATGATCATAAACCCAGACAAGTACGTCAAGCGTTTCGCAGACTGCGGAGCCGAACTGATAAGTTTTCACCTGGAAGCCGCCGACAAGGCCGGAAAGGATGCCGGCGAGATCATCGACCTGATCAAGTCCTGCGGCGCGAAGGCCGGTCTCGCCATCAATCCGGACGTGTCGGTCGAAAGGCTCTTCCCCTACATCGACAAAGTTGACTTCTTCCTTATAATGTCGGTTTTCGCAGGCTTCGGAGGACAGAAATTCATCGAAGACTCCATCGGCAGAATCAAGGCGCTTAAAGCGGAGATGGACAAGAGGGGAGTGACCCGCGACATAGAGGTTGACGGAGGCGTCGGTCCGGCCAACGCAAGAATTCTCGCTGAAGCGGGAGCCACGATGCTGGTGGCGGGCAGTTCGGTCTTCAAGGCCGCCGACCCGGCTGAAGCCATAGCGGAACTGCGTTAGAGAAAATGTTCAGATAACATAGTTTATCTCTTTGAAGGCGAACTGTAAACGTTCGCCTTTTTGCGTTTCGATAACAAGCAGCCCCTTCTCTGTGACATCCACGATTCTGCCGACTATGGTCTCACCGGTGGAACTGATGACATATTCATTGAACACGCCGCGGCGGTAGAGTCTGCCGGAATATTCATCGTTTTCTCCTTCTGCAGGTCCTGACACCGCGAGCCTTTTCACAAGGCAACCGCAAAGGGACCTGAGTTCTGACTCAAGGTCGTATTCCCTGCCGGTGAGTTCTGCCATCGATGTCGGGTTCACGAGTTGCGGAGGGAAGGTCTTCTGGTTGACGTTCAGTCCGATGCCGACGACGCTTGTCGCCACTTCGTCTCCGCGAAGGACGTTCTCGATGAGGATTCCGCAGATCTTCCTGTTGCGCACATAGATGTCGTTGGGCCACTTGACCGTGCAGGAGATGCCTTCGCCTTCAAGGTAGTCGGCCAGACCGAGGGTCACCCTGCGGGTCAGTCCGAACTGCTGAGCGGCCTTCAGCGGCGGAAAGCCGTCACCTCCGAACTTCAGGACCATTGAGAAAGTCAGGTTCTCTCCGGGATTCACCAGCCAGGAGTTCCCTCTCTGCCCGCGCCCCGCCGTCTGGTTCCGGGCCGCCAGCACTGACATATTGTCAAGCCCTTCAATTCGCCTTATGGCTTCATTATTAGTCGAATCGACCTCATCGAGCCATTGTATGTCAGCAACCTCTTTCATTGGTTCAGAATTTGTCGTATATTTGTTATTTGAAATCATAAACGCAAAATTATAAAACATTATTGATATGATTACACACGACTTGAGGGTTATGGCCGACGCCATGCTCGACAAGAAGGCGCAAAACGTCATCGACATCAACCTGAAACCGCTCGGGACTGCCATCACGGACCATTTCATGATCTGCAACGCCGACTCGACGACCAATGTCAATGCGATAGCCGACAATGTGATAGCGAAAATGAAGGAAGAAGGCAGAAGGCCTCTGCGCACCCAGGGAATGGAAAACAACTTCTGGGTCATCCTTGACTACGGTGACATTGTCGCCCACATATTCCTGACCGAATACCGTCAGTTCTACCGCCTGGAGGATCTCTGGGCCGACGCTCCGCACAAAGAGTACAAGGAAAGGCGTATTCCTAAAACCAAAAAGAAAGAAACACAGGATGACACCGAATAATAACCCGAAGAATAATCCGAACATGCCGAACGGGGAGGATCCGAGAAGGAAAGTGATCAGAATAAGGTTCAACTTCTCCTGGCTGTACCTCATCCTGATTCTCGGAATCGGATGGCTGCTGTTCAACAACAGCGGAGCGAATCCGCAGAAAATCGAATGGGCCGAGGTCCAGACCATTTTCCTCCAGGGAGACATAAAGGAAATAAACTATGTCAGGAACGATTTCAAAGGCAGCGTCACGATCCGTCCGGACCGTCTGAACAAGTACGCTGACAAATTCGGAGGGAAAGTTCCGCCAAGTTCTCCGCATTTCATATTCCTAGTGTCGGACAAGTTCGACGCCGAGAAGGAGTTCGGTCAGCTGAATTCGCAGCTGCCGGCTGACGGACAGGTCAAAATCGTGATGGAGAACGACAGCAGGATGTGGTCAAACGTCCTGGAATGGATCATATTCCCGATTCTTCTCATCGCGATGTGGATCTGGATGTTCCGCGGCTTCAACAGGAATATGGGCGGCGGCTCAGGCGGTCCCGGGGGAGTGTTCAATGTCGGGAAGTCCACCGGCAAGCTCGCGGACAAGGAAAAGGTCAACGTCACATTCAAGGACGTGGCCGGACTTTACGGAGCGAAGGAGGAGGTGATGGAGATCGTCGATTTTCTGAAGAACCCCAGGAAATACACCTCACTTGGAGGAAAAATTCCTAAGGGCGCCCTTCTTGTAGGGCCTCCTGGCACCGGCAAGACTCTGCTGGCCAAGGCCGTGGCCGGGGAAGCGAACGTGCCGTTCTTCTCGATTTCCGGTTCGGACTTCGTCGAGATGTTCGTCGGAGTCGGAGCCTCCAGGGTAAGGGACCTGTTCAGACAGGCGAAGGAAAAGGCGCCGTGCATAGTCTTCATCGACGAGATCGACGCAGTCGGAAGGGCCAGAGGAAAGAATGTGGGATTCTCCTCCAACGACGAGCGCGAGAACACCCTTAACCAGCTGCTCACCGAGATGGACGGCTTCGACACGAATTCCGGCGTGATCATTCTTGCCGCTACCAACAGGGCCGACATTCTCGACAAGGCTCTGCTCAGGGCAGGGCGTTTCGACAGACAGATCCACGTGGACCTTCCTGAAATGAAGGAAAGGGAGGAGATATTCAAGGTACACACCCGCAACCTGAAGATGGCCAAGAACTTCGACCTTTCGTTCCTGGCCAGGCATACTCCGGGATTCTCCGGTGCCGACATAGCGAACGTCTGCAATGAAGCGGCGCTCACGGCGGCAAGGAGGAACAAGACTGAAATCGACCGCCAGGACTTCCTGGATGCCGTTGACAGGATTGTCGGAGGACTTGAGCGCAAGGGTTCGATAATGACCCCGGCCGAGAAGCGGACCACAGCCTACCACGAGGCCGGACACGCCACGGTCGGATGGCTGCTGCCATATTCAGACCCGGTCTTCAAGGTAAGCCTCATCCCGAGAGGGGAGGCGCTCGGTCTGACCTGGTACCTGCCTGACGAGAGGAAAATCCTCTCCAAGTCCTGCCTGATGGACAAGATGTGCGCGCTGATCGGAGGCCGTGTCGCGGAGGAAATCGTGAACGGAGAGCCTGCTACAGGTGCGCTTAACGATCTTGAGCGTCTTACAAGGATGGCTTACAATATGGTCCAGTACTACGGAATGAGCGACAAGGTCGGTGAGATTTCCTTCTACGATTCGACAGGTTCGAAGGGCTACGACCTCACCAAGCCTTACAGCGAGAAGACGGCTGAACTTATGGATCAGGAGGTCAAGGATCTCGTGCAGGAAATCCACGACAGGACATTGAAGATTCTGACCGAGCACAGGGAAGGATTCGAGCGTATGGCTCAGATTCTTCTCGACAAGGAAGTGATCTTTGCGGAAGACATTGAGAAGATTTTAGGACCTAAGGTGAAACCGGCGGACGACACGTCAGATGCCGGCACGACTGTGAAAGCGGCTTCAGCGGACGAACCTGAATCAACGCCAAAGGAAAATGAATAATGTAGTCGTCAGATCCATTTCAGGTGTGGTCTTCATCCTCGCGATGCTGGCCTGCCTGATGTTCAACAAGTTCCTGTTCGCAGGGCTGATTGTCTTCATAATGTCCGTGATGCTTCTGGAATTCTACCACATCACGATGGGCAACAGTTACACTTTCTCGAAGATTCTGGCCATCATTGCCGCGATTTTCCTTTTCGGCGTGCTCTTCGCGATGTCAACCTACCACATCCCGATGAGATTCGTGGCCCTGGCGATGCTTCCGATCTTCATCGTGATGATCAATTCCCTGTACGTCAAGGACAAGGATGAATACGGCAAGTTCTCCAACATCTACACCGGACTGCTCTACATCGCCGTGCCAATCGCCTTGTCCAACCTCATCGCCTTCGACAAGGCCGGCAACTTCAGCGGAAACCTGCTGCTCTGCTTCTTCATCATAATCTGGTGTTCGGATGTAGGAGCCTTCGCTTTCGGAATATCCCTGGGCAAACGCATCCCGATGAAGCTTTTCCCTTCCGTCTCGCCCAAGAAGACCTGGATAGGATTTGCCGGAGGCCTTGTAAGTTCCGTCATCGCCGCCTTCGTCCTTTATGAACTGGGAATTCTCCGGTTCCCGCTTGTCCACTGCCTGATTCTATCCGTGATAATGTCGGTTGCCGGAGTTTACGGCGACCTCTTCGAGTCGCAATGGAAGAGGGTGTACGGAGTCAAGGACTCCGGAAAGATAATCCCGGGGCACGGAGGCTTCCTCGACCGCTTCGACAGCACGCTTATGGCGATGCCTATCGGAGCGATTTATCTTGCCGTTTTCGACCTGCTTTAAGCAATCAATGAACTCACGATATGAAGAAGATAAAAGTTGACAAAGACTCCCACGGCACCATAGCCTTCATTTGGAGCATAATTGCCGTTCTGATTGCGCTTGCCGCAGTCTTCATCCACAATGTATTTGTACTGGTGCCGCTCATCCTGGTTCTCCTGGCTTTCGCGTTCTTCGGGTTCTGGTTCCACAGAGTTCCTGACAGGAAGACTCCGGCGGGAGACTGCAGGACAATCACTTCAGTGGCCGACGGTAAGGTCGTGATTGTGGACAGGGTCTATGAAAAGGAATATTTCAAGGACGACAGGATACAGATTTCCGTCTATATGGATTTCTTCGATGTGCATTCCAACTTCTGGCCTATGGACGGAGAGATTTCCTACTACAGATACCATCCCGGAAAGTACCTGCTGGCATTCCTGCCGAAAGCGTCCGAGAAGAACGAACATTCATCCACGGCCATACGCAACGGCCGCGGCGAAATTCTCTTCCGCCAGATTGCAGGCACATTCGCAAGAAGGATTGTATGCTATTCAAAGGAAGGCGACAAGGTGGAAAGGGCGAAGCAGTGCGGCATCATCAAGTTCGGCTCAAGAATCGACATATTCCTTCCGCTTGACGCCGACGTCAAGGTGAAGGAAGGCGATTTCACCCGTGCCTGCGAGACCGTGATTGCGGAACTCAAATAGTTTCCGCCGTCATTCCGATTCCGCGCCTTCGATAAGTTCTACAAGACGTTCAACGGCTTCCGTGTCGGGTATATGCCTGAGCACGGGAGTCTTTCCTTTATAGATGGTGACCTTGTGGCCGCCTTCGCCGACGTAGCCCCAGTCTGCGTCGGCCATTTCGCCCGGACCGTTGACGATGCAGCCCATCACCGCGATCACCACGTTCTTGAGGTGTGAAGTGCGCGACTTCACTTCCTCAAACGCCTTCTGCAGATCGTACATGGTCCTTCCGCATCCGGGACAGGCGACATATTCAGGCCTGTAGAATCTGCGGCGGCAAGCCTGGAGAAGTTCGTCGGACAGGTAGGCGCCGGTGCCGGACTCTTCGATCGGAACAGGATTGCCTTCACCGTCAAGATAGGTGCCAGTCAACTCGACTTCGTCCAAAGTCCTGTCCAGAAGCCTCTTGCCGAAATCGCAGGAGACGTCGAAGAGCAGAGTTTCGCGGGACGGAGATTCATAGACCGCTTTCGCCTTTTTCCCTTCTATGCTCACGGAGGTCATCGAAGACACTATCTTCCTGCCGTAGCGCGCCGCAAGATAGGAGGCTGCGGGAATCTCCGCCTCGGGGTCTTCGGTAAGAGAAACGCGGACAGTGTCTCCTATCCCTTCGGAAAGGAGGGTGGAAATTCCGACGCAGGATTTGATTCTGCCGCTGTCACCGTTGCCGGCCTCTGTCACGCCGACGTGAAGAGGGAAGACAAGGCCGTCCTTCTTCATCTGTTCCATGAGACAGCGGTAGGCCTCGACCATTACGGCCGTATTGCTTGATTTCAATGACACGACCACATTGTAGAATCCGGCCTCCTTGCACATGTCCAGCCACTCGAGGGCGGCCTTTGACATCGCAATGGGAGTGTTGCCGTACAGATTCGTGATGTACTCGCCAAGAGAACCGTGGTTGACTCCGATTCTTATGGCCGTCCCGTTTTCCCTGCAGACCTCAAGCAGTCTTGCGAACTGTCTGCGGGCCTCTTCGTGGTCCTTGTGGAAGTTGCCGGGGTTTATCCTGACTTTCTCGACGAAAGGTGCGACCATAATTGCGGTCGCGGACGAGAAATGGATGTCCGCTACAATCGGTGTGGTCACGCCGAGTTCCAGAAGTTTCGCCTTGATGGACTTGACGTGTTCAACGTCGGCAGGTCCGGGAACCGTTATGCGGATCATTTCCGCTCCGGCATCACGCAGTCTTACGCATTGCGCCACGGTCGCCTCCACATCGGAAGTGTGCGTGTTGCACATCGTCTGCACGACTATCGGATGCCCTCCTCCTATCAGGACATCACCTGCCCTGGCTGTCAGTACTTTCATCTTTCTTCGGATTGAATACCATTTCTCTCGCTTCGCGCCTCAGCTGGGCCTTGTTCCTTCCGGTTCTTCTGCTCAGCTGGAAATAGACGCCTGCGGTCACCATTATGTCAAACGGATAGGCGAACCGGTAGTAGTCCTTGCTCTTGTAGTCCGGGTCGTATATCGTTCCCCAGGAATATCTCAGGTCGGCGTTCACGTGGAATTCGACCGGGTCGAAGACAAGACCGAAGCCGAGTCCTCCGCAGAGACCGTAGTCGAAACGCCGGTCGGTGTCCAGGAAGGCGAACTGTTTCTCCACGCTGACATTATCTCCGGTCCTTTCGATGCTCTTGCGGTAGCCTCCGTAGATTCCAAGGTTTGCCATCACTTTATAGTGGAGGCCGTCCATATGGAACTGAGCCATGAACGGAAGCTCCACGACATCCATAACCGCCTGCCTGGCCCCTTCGATGCTGGCGGTAGCCCCGGTTTCCTTGTTCTCCTTGAACTTGTAGCCTTCGTGGCTGTAGCGCAGACCGACCTTGAAACCGAAGTTGGACAAGTAGTTGAACATCTTGCCGTATCTGGAATAGAATATCCCGAACGTGTTCGGCACGAAGAGGGTTCCCTGGGTCTGGGAAGGGTTGAAGGTCATCCGGCAGAACGAGACACCGTATTCAACTCCTATCATCGAATAGTCATTAAGCACGAACGCTTTCTTGACGGATGCCGTGTCAAGATATTCATCGGTGTAGATTCCCGGAAGCGTCAGGGTGTCTTTGCGCGCCGCCACGCTGTCGGCAGGATTCTGCGCAAACGCACCGGATGCGGTAGCCAGAGCCGCCAGGGCAAGAGCGAGTCTTGCCGGTATGTTCATCGTTTTCGTCATTGCTTGAAAAATTCTGAGACATTGAGATCCTGGCTGATTTCACTCCGTTCGGGAATCTCCAGACTATCCTTGTCCTTGGACACCAGGAACTTGACCTTCTCGGGCTGACGGTGCTCAAGCAAGTTGCCGGTGTCGACGATTCCGTTGCGGTTAAGATCTTCCGTGATCCTGACTGAATATGTTCCCGCCTTGAGGTACGGGAAAACCAGTTGGGCGTCCGCGTCTATCACGTAGCTGCGCAGAACGGTGGCGCGCTTTTCATTAAGCAGGTCGACTATGTAGCGGTTGCCGTTCACGCCGCTGACGTTGAGCGTGAAGGCACTGAGGGCATCGTCGTTCGGAAGCGCCACCTTGACTTCAGTGCTGTCGTTCCAGTAGCCGTTTATGTCCTTGAAGGTCCGTTCGGGAACTTTGAAGACGTATTCGTAGCCGGGCTGGATCTTGACTGAAGGAGTCACAATGTAGTGTCTGAGGTTCAATGAATCTCTCCTGATTTCAAATTTCTCGACCTGCTCCTTCTGCTTCGGATTTATCGACTTGAAGATCAGCGAATCGAATGCTCCGAGAATCGGAGGGTTGTCGAATTCGAGGGATATTCCCAGCTGTTCGAACGTTTCCGGAGAGGCCTTGACGGCTAGCGGGCAGATCGTGTCGGTATGGCTTATCTTCTTTCTCGTGGCCTTGCTTTTAGGCTTGTTTTCATCCACCAGGCTGATCTTTTCAGTTTCTGGCCTGAGAACGCCGAGGGTGTCCGTCTTCCAGTATTTCACGAAAAGGTGCAGTGTGTCGGGCATTCTCCGCTGGTCGTTCACCCAGAGCAGAAGGCTGTCCTTCTCGACGTTGAACTCCGTAATGACGTTCCTGGCCGGGAATCCCTGGAACCAGAGGGAGTCTATTCTCGCATCAGGTGCCATGAACGTGATGTACGATGCACGGTCAGACAGTCTTACCTTATTCATTATCACCTGCTTGGAGGGTTTTTCCCGAAACACGTTGAGACTGATTTGCGAATTTCTGGCAAGGCAGGCGAGCGTGTCCTTCATGTCGTACTTCCGGAGTTCGGCCAGCGTGTCGTTTACGATGCCCGAAGGACGGAACAAGGTGTCCAGGAAAGCGATTCTGTCCTCGTCGGGATCGTAGATGTTGTTGGAATTGCCGTCGACCACGGCGTAGACCCTGAAGAGCGTGTCCTGGATGTTCCTCAGCGAGAAGAATCCCCAGTCGTCCGTCTTGACTGCCGCAACAGGCCTGTCAAGAAAGACAGCGGAGTCGCGCTGGTCCTTGTAAAGCATCACGGTCGCCCCTTTGACCGGCTTGAGCGTGGAGCAGTCAAGCACGGTGCCTGTCATGTACATCGAATCCAGCGTTTCGCCTGTCGAAAAGCAGGTCGTGAATCCCGGGAACATATTCCCTTCGTTATTGTCGGCTATCGCTCCCGTCAGGTCAAGTGTGTAGGTTGTGTTCGGAAGAAGGTCCTCCTCGAAATAGACCACAAGGGTCTTGCCTTTCATCTTGTACTTCGGCGACTTCTTCTGAGGAGGGGAAAGGAATATTCCTTTCGGATCCTTGACGGTGACATATTCATTGAAGGTGAAGGCGATTCTGGTTCCGTGCACGGGTAGTCCGACGGCTCCGGATTCGGGGACCACTCTTCTGACCACCGGAGGAATCGTGTCCTTCAGACCTCCGGTCGGAGCCTGCGTCGTGTTGGCGCAGGAATGGTCGAAGACTGAAAGTGCCAGCAGCATCGCAGCCGGAACGACCGGGAAAAACCTGGAGAAAAATCTTTTCATCACAAATCAGAATAAGGCTTAAAGGTCGACTCTGACTACGCTCTTGATGCCGTCGATCGATGAAATCTTGCGAATCATCCTCTCGAGAGCCGCCTTGTCGTGGACGTAGAAGTCGATGTAACCGGAGAATATGCCTTCGTCGGTACTGAGACAGACTTTCCGCATATTGACACCCATCACCAGAGAGATGTATCTGGATATCTCGTTGAGCATACCCATCCTGTCTATTCCTTTTATGGCCAGCCTGACCGGGAATGCCTGCTTCTCGCCTTCGGCCCACTGTGGAACGACCACCCAGTCGCCGTGCTTGGTTGCGATGCTGTCAGCCACGGAACAGGATTTCTTGTGGACTGTGACCGTGCCGTCAGGAGATTTGATTCCGATCACCGGATCCCCTGGAATCGGTCTGCAGCAGGTGGCGATGACATATTCAGCTCCGTTCTTTTCCTTCTTCAGGCTGTCCTTCCTTCTGGCAAGCCACTGGAACAGGGACGAATGGCTCTTGTCCGCCTTCTCGGACATCACTTCGGCAAGGTTGGACAGGCTCAAGGTCCCGAGACCGATGCGGAAGAACATTTCCTCGGAATTGCCTCCCTGGATCGCGAAATGCTCGAGAAGCAGTTCGACGGATGCGTTGTCTAGTTTGTAGCCGAGCGATTCGAGCTGCTCGGAGAGCGCCTTTTTCCCAGCCTCTGCGACCTCTTTCTTCCTTGACTTGAAATAGTCGATGACGAGGTTCCTGGCGTGGCGGGTCTGAAGGAACTGGAGCCATTCGCGCTTTGGCTGCTCGACTTCCGCCGTGATGATCTCGACCTGGTCTCCGCTGCGGAGGACGTGGGAAAGAGGCACGAGCCTGAGGTTGACCTTCGCGGCGATCGCCCTGTTGCCTATCTCCGTGTGGATGCTGTAGGCGAAATCCAGGGCGGTGGCGCCTTTCTGGATCGACTTCTGGTCACCTTTAGGAGTGAACACGGTTATCTCGCTGCTTGTCAGGTCATTGTGGATGATGTCAAGAAGGTCCAGCGCATTCACGTCAGGGTTCACCAGTATTTCCTTGACCTTGGCCAGCCATTTGTCCATCTCGCTGTCGTTCTCGCTGATGTAGCCCTCCTGCTTGTAGGTCCAGTGCGCGGCGATGCCTTTCTCGGCAATGTCGTCCATCCTTCTTGAACGGATCTGGACTTCGATCCAGATGCCCGTGTCGCTCATAAGCGTGCAGTGGAGCGCCTCGTAGCCGTTGCTTTTCGGATGCTTGACCCAGTCGCGCACGCGGTCCGGCTTGTAGCGGTAGATGCCGGTGATGATCGAGAAGATGTGGTAGCACTGGTCCCTTTCGCTTTCCTTTGTGTCCGCCGACGGCGTGAACACTATTCTCAGGGCATAAAGGTCATAGACCTGGTCGAACGTGATGTTCTTGGTCTGCATCTTGTGCCAGATCGAATAGGGGGTCTTCACCCTCTTGCGGATTTCGAAGTCGAATCCAGCGTCCTTGAGAGCCGAATCGATCGGAGTTATGAAGCCGTCGATCTCCTTTTTCCTCCCGCTGATGTTCTTGTTTATGAGCCCGTTGATCTCGTTGTAGGCGTCAGGCTCCTTGTACTTCAGCCAGATGTTCTCCATCTCGGACTTTATCTCGTAGAGACCGAGACGGTGGGCGAGAGGAATGAATATGAACATCGTCTCGCTCAGGATCTTGTCCCTCTTGTATTCCGGCATGAATTCGATGGTCCGGCAGTTGTGCAGCCTGTCCGCGAGCTTGATCAGCACGACCCTCACGTCGTCGTTGAGCGTCAGAAGGATGCGCTTGAAGTTCTCGGCCTGGAGACTCTTCGTGTAGACGTCGGAATCCTTCTTGCTGCGGTCTTCGTTGTCGAGCACGTTCTTGATTTTGGTGAGTCCGTCGACCAGGCTGGCGATCTTGTCGCCGAAGAGGTTGCGGATGTCGTCGATCGTGTAGTCGGTGTCCTCGACGACGTCGTGCAGCAGGGCGGCGGCGATGGACTTGTAGCCCAAGCCGATGTCGCTGACGACAATCTTGGCCACCTCGATCGGATGGAGCATATACGGATCGCCGGAACGCCTGCGCACATTCTTGTGGGCTTCGTTCGCGAAATTGAATGCCTTCTTGACTACCTCAAGCTCCCTGGGATTGGCGCAGCGCTTTTCAGCGGCTTCCATCAATCCGGAGCAACTCTGGCGGATCAGTTCGTAATCCTGTTCTGTAAATTGGGAAAAGCTCATACTTTGATGTTTTCTTCTTTTGCCGGCGTCAGGTTCTCTTTGCCTGAATGCCCGTAGGCGATCGAATCAATCGACTTCAGGGAGCAGGAGAACTGCACACCGTATAGGATGATCTGCCAACCGAACTTCATCCAGACCATAAAGAGAGGAATGGCCGCGATGGTTCCGTAAACAGCGTTGATTCTCATCACGAACACCTGGGTTTCAAGGTAAAGGTACTGCAGGAGCGTGAAGGCGATTCCGGCAAGGACCGCAGCCTTGAACGCGTACCTGTATTCCACGAAAGCAGCCGGAATGTACTTGAACATCGCCGAGAAGACCAGTATCGTGACGCCGCAGGCTATCAGCCAGCCTACGAATGACTTTATAGAGTCCGTGATGCCTATTCCGTTGGGAATCAGGTCAAGCACGTGGGAATAGACGATAGTTCCGGAGTAAAGGAGAAGTATCACGAAAGGCGCGAAGACCAGGATGACCATATCTATTCCGAAACTCTTGAAGAAGGGGCGCTTCTTCACCCGCCAGACTTCGTTGAAGGCAGTCTCGACGCGCATCATCATCCAGATGACGAGCCAGACGAAAGTCAGGGCGCTGACAAGGCCGAAGATTCCGTTGGTGGCGGAGTCAAGAATCTTGTCCGCGGCAGAAAGGATGATGTCGCCGAGATTCTTGCTGATTTCGGCCGAGAGAATTATGTCCTTCAGCTTTTCGGCAAGTCCGAAACCGTTGGTCACCGCGAAAGCCACCGCCACGAACGGCACGAAAGCCATCGTGCAGAAATAGCTGAGCGCGGCCGCATCGTAGCCCATTTTCCTTTCGCCGAACTTCTTGAACATATCTACAAGGGCATTGGATTCCAGCACCAGCCTGGCCTTGGCGTTGGACAGGCTCCCCACGTTCTTTTCAAGAAAGTCTTCTCCGAAGACCCTCCTGACACGTACGGCAAGTTCCTTGGCGCCTGTTATGAAATTCCCGACCTTGCTCATTCTTCTGACAGCCCGGAAAAAAGGTCCGGTTCCTTTTCTGTTGCGGTTCCCGCGCCGCCGGCGGATGAACCGGCTGCGGCGGACGGAAGCATATTCAGGAATTCTTCTTCGCCCATCACCTTCACGCCTAGGTCGGAAGCTTTCTTCATCTTCTCGGGACCCGGCTTGCTTCCGGCGAGGAGGAAAGATGTCTTTCCGCTGACCGAGGAGCTGTTCTTACCTCCGTTGTCCTCGATAAGGCGCTTCATCTCGTCCCTTGAACGGCTGAAGTTTCCTGAAATCACGATGGTCATTCCCGCAAGCGCATCCGAAGATGCCTTTTTCTTCTCCGAAGAGAACTGCAGTCCGGCGGCCTTCAGCCTGGAGATGTCCTCAAGATGCTTTGGGGAACGGAAATATTCAAAGACGCTTTCCGCGATCACGTCGCCCACATCCTGGACTTCCATAAGCTGCTCGCGGCCGGCGGCGGCGACGGCGTCGATGTCTTTGAAGTGCGCCGCAAGTTCCCTGGCCGTAGTTTCGCCGACGAAACGGATTCCGAGCGCGAACAGCACCCTGGCGAACGGCACTTCGCGTGATTTGGCGAGACTGTCGAGAAAACGCTGGGCGGATTTTTCCTTCCACCCGTCAAGCATCAGGAGCTGTCCTTTCGTGAGCGAATAGAAATCCGCCGGTGTCCTTACGAGCCCCAGGGCGAACATCTGGTCTATGGTGGCTTCACCCGCCAGCACGTTCATCGCCTTTCTGCCGAGGAAATGCAGCAGCCTTCCCTTGACCTGCGGGGCGCATTCATCCGAATTCGGGCAGAACCATTTGGCTTCTCCGGGTTCGCGCACCAGAGCCTTGCCGCAGACCGGACAAACCTCCGGGAATTTCGGGCGCGCGGCATCCACGGGCCTTCTGTCCAGCTCCACATCGATGATTTTCGGGATGATTTCACCGCCTTTGATGACCTTGACGGTGTCGCCGACGCGGATGTCCATCTGCAAGATGAAATCTTCATTGTTCAGAGTCGCCCTTTTCACGACGGTACCGGCAAGCTGGACAGGTTCCAGATTCGCGACCGGAGTCACCGCTCCGGTACGGCCCACCTGATAGTCTATCGAGAGCAGCCTGGTAAGAGCCTCCTCCGCCTGGAACTTGAACGCTACGGCCCAGCGCGGCGACTTTGCCGTGTACCCCAATGCGGCCTGGTAGGCCAGTTCGTTGATCTTTATGACGATTCCGTCGGTGGCGTACGGGAGGAACTTCCTCTGTACGTCCCAGTATCGGATATATTCCTCGATTTCATCTATTCCGTGCACGACCTTCCTCCTGTCGGAGACCGGCAATCCCCAGGAAGCGGCGGCCGAGAGGGCCTCGTCGTGGGTGGAGAAAGGCAGGTCCTGTCCGGGAATATGGTAGAGCGTGCACATAAGCCCGCGCTTGCCGACCTCCTTCGGATCAAGCAGTTTCAGGGAGCCGGACGCGGCGTTTCTCGGATTGGCGAAAGGAAGGTCCTCGTTGTCGATGCGCTCCCTGTTAAGCCTGTCGAACGACTCGTAAGGCATCAGCACCTCGCCGCGGATTTCAAATTCCGCCGGCCATCCGGAGCCTTTCAGGGTTTCAGGAATATTACTGATTCTCAATGCGTTTTCCGTCACATCGTCTCCGACTACGCCATCTCCTCTGGTGAGGGCGCGGAACAGTCTGCCGTTCCTGTAGGTCAGACAGATCGCAGTTCCATCGAACTTCAGTTCGCAGGAATACGTGAACCTGACCCCGCCGAGATCCTTTTCAGCCCTGCGCACGAAGTCCTCGATCTCGCCTATGCTGTAGGTGTTGCCAAGAGACAGCATCGGATACCTGTGCGGATACTGGGCGAACTCTCTTCCGGACCTGCTTCCGCTTACCGGCCGCGCCGGGGCGTCTTCAAGGTCGCTGCCTACCTTCTGGGTAGGGGAGTCAGGGGTGCGCAGGTCCGGATACTCGTTCTCGATGTCCTCCAGTTCGCGCATCAGGCGGTCATATTCGAAATCGCTCATAGTGGGAGCGTTTTCGACATAGTACCTCCTGCTGTTTTCCCAAAGGATATCCCTCAGCTTCGCAGCCCTTATTTCAGCCTGTCCGTGATCCATACTCACCGTATTCTCATAAAGAATACAAATTTAGTCATTTTTTGGCCATTCAATGATGAAAATTAGCGGCAAATTTCAGAAAATGGCGTAAATTTGCGATTGTTAGTTAGCGAACGTACAACATTTTCAAATATTTTTAAAATGAAAGATTCCATCATCATTCTCTGCGGCGGCGGCCCTGCTCCGGGAATGAACACCGTCGTGTTCTCCGTCGCCAAGACTTTCCTTTCCAACGGTTACAGGGTGATAGGCCTTCACGAAGGCTACACCGGACTTTTCCGCAAGGAGGCCCGCACCGAGGACATCGACTTCTTCAAGGCCGACGCCTACTTCAACAGGGGCGGCTCGTACCTTCAGATGAGCCGTTTCAAGCCGACAGACAAGGATTTCGAGGAGAATTTCAATCTTGCCCTCTTCCAGGACAACAACGTCAAGCTGCTTGTCACCGTAGGCGGAGACGACACGGCCTCCACGGCCAACAGAATCGCCAAGTTCCTCGAGGCCAAGAACTATCCGATCCACAACATCCACGTTCCTAAGACCATCGACGACGACCTTCCGCTGCCTCACAACGCTCCTACCTTCGGATTCAACTCCGCCAAGGACGAAGGCGCGCACATCGCCCGCACCGTCTACGAGGATGCCCGCACCTCAGGCAACTGGCTGCTCATCTCAGCCATGGGACGCAGCGCCGGCCACCTCGCTCTCGGCATCGGAGAGGCCACACACTGCCCTATGACCATCATTCCTGAGATGTTCAACAAGACGACCATCACCGTGGACAAGATCATCAAGCTGACCCTCTCCGCCATCATCAAGAGGAAGCTTCTCGGCATCCAGTACGGCACCGTCGTTGTCGCTGAAGGCGTGTTCCACGACCTTGAGCCAGAGGACATCAAGGCCACCGGCGTGCATATGACCTACGACGAGCACGGACACCCTGAACTCGGCAAGATCTCCAAGGCCGTCCTCTTCAACGACATCCTCGAGAAGGAGTTCAAGAAGGTCGGAATGAAGGTGAAGACCCGTCCGGTCGAGATCGGTTACGACGTCCGCTGCCAGGATCCTGTCGCCTACGACCTTTCCTACTGCACCGAACTGGCTCTCGGAGTCTATGAGCTCTTCTCAAAGGGCGAGACCGGCTGCATGGTCTATGTTGACGAGAACGGCAACGCCCAGCCTCTCTACCTGAAGGACCTGCAGAACGCCGAAGGCAAGATCCCTCCTCGCCGCGTCGACATCGAGGGTGGCATCGCCCGCAACTACTACGGCCACATCTGCCACTACATCACTCCTGCCGACTACGAGGCCGCCAAGGCCTACGTTCCGAACCCTGAGGAGTACGACTTCAAGAAGATTCTTAACTGGTAATCCCTTCCGAGTTGTTCTGGAGGCACTTCCAAGACGGTTCAGGGTTTATGAATATTAAAGGCCAGCCCATTCGGGTTGGCCTTTTTTCGTACTATGTCAACCGGACGTATGACACCCCGGATGCTGGACTCCATCACGCGGGACTATGGATTTTCGGTCAGCGTACACTTATCTGATTTCGACGCTGGCGCAGTCGTCGCCGGGGACTTCCACCGTGAAGGAAGAATCCGCCTGGCTGGGTAGGGAGAGGTAGTCAAAGGCCTCCCGCGGGATGCGGACGGTGATGCGGGCGGCTTCGCCGGCGAAGTTGCAGACAAAAAGAACGGCCTTGCCGTCGCCGCCCCGAAGGAAGGCGAAATGCCTGTCGGGGTCGAAGCCCGGCGAACCATAGTTGCAGTAGCAAAGGTCGAAAGTCCTGCCGGAAGCTACCTCCGGAAGCGACGCCGCCATATTCAGAAACCCACGCCACTTCGAGAGAAGGCGGGATTCACCATCGGAAAGGCCTGATCCGACGTGGACATATTCACATAACCGGCCGATGCTGGCGACTTTCCAGCGGTCGAATATGGTCGTGCGCCCGTCGAAGCCGCTGAAGCCCTCAGCATCCATTCCGCGCTCACCGATCTCCTCGCCGAAATAAACCATATACGGAGCCGTGTTAAGGAATATGCCAGCTCCGAGGGCAGCGAACG
>CAVCDF010000055.1:0-23920 GCA_963600795.1 Anaerotignum sp.
CATTGTCGATGAAGGTCTCCTCGACCTGACTTCGTTCAAGACTCCGGATCCGTGGAGTTCGATGTACGCAAGGGAGGCGCTCGGCGTCAGCACCTGGGATCTCTACGACGATGTCGTCGGCGCCTTCAGCGGAAGATTCTCCCCTATGTTCAGCATCGGAGGCGACGAACACCTCGAGGCCGGGGCGAAGAAGGACAACCGCTTCAACGCGGTAGTCAAGTTCCTCGGGCCTTTCACTCTCCAGAGCGGTTCAGCCACCCACAAGATCAAACTTCCGATGTATGTCGGAAGCGTCAGGGTGATGCTGGTGGCAGGAAAGGACGGAGCTTACGGCAACGCCGAGAAGACAGTCCCGGTGAGGTCGCCGCTGATGGTTCTCCCTACACTTCCAAGGGCTATAGGGACCGGGGAAAAACTCACTTTGCCGGTCAACGTGTTCGCGCTTGAAGATGGAGTGAAGAACGCCGAAGTGAGCGTCAAGGTGGAAGGTCCGCTCAAAATCGTCGGAGAATCCAAGGCCGCCGTCACATTCGACAAGCCTGGCGACAAACTTGTCGGATTCAAGCTCGAAGCCACAGGCAGCGGGACCGCCACAGTCCACGTCCAGGCCACAGGCAACGGACACAAGGCTTCAGACAAGGTTTCGGTTCCTGTCAGGAATCCTAACCTGCCTGTGATTTCGATCAGCAGGGCATTGATAGGGAGCGGTTCATCCAAGCATTTCGGATTTCTGCCGTTCGAGCAGAACGACAAGGAGTGGGCGATGCTTGAACTCGCCTCGTTCCCTTCCGTCGACTATAGCGGAATATTCACATTCTTCAAGAGTTACAGCTACAGCTGCACGGAGCAGATCTCTTCGACCGGAATAAGCCTTCTCGCCATACGCGAGATGCTGCCGGACGACAAGAAGGCTGAAGCGGACAACCTGATTCCTCAACTGCTCCAGCAGCTTTACCAGAGACAGCTCGCCAACGGCGGATTCGCCTACTGGCCGGGATCTTCCGATGCCGACAACTGGGCAAGCTCGATGGCCGGACAATTCATGGTCAGCGCATCCAAGAACGGATTCAGCGTCAGCAGAGGCGTGCTCGCAAGCTGGTCGAGGTACCAGAAGAAATGCATCCAGGACTACCGCAGTTCCGACAACGGATTCCTCTGGGATCTCGAGCAGGCCTACCGGCTCTACACGCTTGCTCTCAACGGCGAGCCTGAAAGCGGTGCGATGAACAGGCTCAAGGAAAGCGAGAACCTTTCATCCCAGGCGAGATGGATGCTGGCTTCGGCCTATGCTCTGGCAGGCAAGAAGACGGTGGCGCAGGAAATCATTACGGACCTCAAGGCAGACTTCACGGACTACTCCGCCGCAAACAGGACCTACAGTTCACAGACAAGGGACAAGTCAATAGCGCTTGAAGCGCTGGCTCTCACCGACGGAATCACGGAGGCTATGGATCTTGCCGGAGAGATAGCCGACGAGATCTCCAAGGGATGGTACATCACCCAGGAACTCGCTTTCGCCACGAACGCGATGAACAGGCTTGCCGGAAAGGTGGGCACGGACGGAATCAACGCCGAAGTGGTTCAGGGCGACAAGACATCGCAGGTCAAGAGCGCGAAGTCAGTCTGCAGCACGGCCATCGATCCGGCCACAGGAAGTCTCGACGTCAGGAACGCTTCCGGCAGCAGCGTACACGCGACCATGATCACATCAACCGTACCGGAATTCGGCGGAAAGGTGGAAGCGAAAGCCAACGGAATCAGTCTCAACGTCAGCTACAGTTCAGACAACGGCAAGAGACTGTCTCCGGAGTCTATCCCTCAGGGATCCGACTTCACGGTAAGCATCACCGTGGCGAATGTAAGCGGTTCCAGGAACTACACGAACCTGGCTCTGACCGAACTGGTTCCGTCAGGATGGGAGATCGTCAACGACAGGCTCTTCTCCGGTGAGGAGTCAAGAACTGCCTACAGTTACCGCGACATAAGGGACGACAGGGTTATCTGGTTCTTCGACCTCTCCAAAGACACGAGCAAGACCTTCAGAATCAAGATGCACGCATCCTATGAAGGTGATTTCGTTCTGCCTGCCGTCAAGTGCGAAGCGATGTACGATCCGCACGTCCACGCCAACACGGCATCGGGAGCCGCCAAGGTGACGAAATAGCCGATGAACAGGAAAACGCTTTCAGTAATGACGGGCGGTCTTGTGGCCGCCCTTCTGATTGCGTACATATTCTGTCTTCCCGCGGACATATTCAAGGACACCTGCTACTCCACCGTCGTGACCGACAGGAACGGGGAACTTATGGGAGCAAGAATCGCCAATGACGGGCAATGGAGATTTCCGCCGGCCGACTCGGTGCCGGAGAAGTTCAAGACAGCCATCATAGAGTTCGAGGACAGATGGTTCGCATTCCACCGCGGAGTCAATCCCGGAGCCATTATACGGGCGGCAGCCGGCAACCTGAAGGCCGGGCGCGTCACTAGCGGAGGAAGCACCATCACTATGCAGGTGATCAGGATGTCGAGGAGACGTGAAAGGACCGTCGGTCAGAAATTCATCGAAGCCCTGCTCGCCACCAGGCTTGAAATGCGCTGCAGCAAGGAGGAGATTCTATGCCTCTACGCCTCTCACGCTCCGTTCGGCGGCAACGTCGTCGGACTCGAGGCCGCATCCTGGCGGTATTTCGCCAGACCTCCGGAAGAACTGTCCTGGGGGGAGGCGGCCACGCTGGCCGTGCTGCCGAACTCCCCTGCCGAGATTCATCCCGGGAAGAACAGAAGCAGGCTGCTTCAGAAACGCAACCGTCTTCTCGGGACATTGCACAGGAGAGGATATATCGACTCGCTGGACCTTGCTCTGGCCTGCGACGAACCGCTCCCGTCGGAGCCTCTTGCGCTTCCCCAGGAAGCAAGGCAGCTTACTGAATATTACTGCAGGATTTCTCCGGGCAAAAGAGTCAGGACCTCCATAGACATACATCTGCAGAGACAAGTCGAGGCCGTGGCCGACCAGTGGAACCGGGACTTCACCCAGATGGGGATCAACGACCTGGCGGCTGTCGTGGAAGATGTCCGCACGGGCGAGATCCTGGCCTATGTGGGCAATGCCGACCCCGGCAGAAAACGGCCCGGAAGCGACGTGGACATAGCCAGGTCGCCGAGAAGTACCGGGAGCATACTGAAACCGATACTTTACTGTTCGCTGCTTCAGGATGGAGAAATACTGCCGAACACACTTCTTCCGGATGTGCCGATCAACATAAACGGTTTCTCTCCGCAGAACTTCAGCAGACAGTTCAACGGAGCGGTTCCTGCATCGGAGGCGCTTGCAAGGTCGCTGAACGTACCTTCGGTGCATCTGCTCCGCCGGTACGGAGTCCCGAAATTCCTTGATGTGCTGAGAAAGTGCGGGATGACCACCCTCACGAAGAGCGCGTCCCACTATGGGCTGTCACTTATTCTCGGAGGCGGAGAAGGAACTCTGCTGGACATAACGTCGATGTATGCCAAACTGTCCGAATCCTATCAAAGCACGGACACGGCACACGTGCGCAAGAACGACCGGCTGTATGGCTTCCCTCTGAAAGACAAATGCGCCATCTGGTGGACTCTGGATGCTCTCAAGGAGGTCAACAGGCCGGACGAAATCGACTGGCATCTGATCGGATCCGTGAAGAAGGTCGCCTGGAAAACAGGCACCAGTTACGGTTTCCGCGATGCCTGGGCTGTCGGAGTCACGGCGGACTTTGCGGTCGGAGTCTGGGCCGGCAACGCTCAGGGCCAGGGAGTTCCCGGTCTGACCGGCGCAAGGACCGCCGGACCGGTGATGTTCGACATCTTCAACCTGCTGCCGGCGAAGGAAGCCGACACTGAATATTCAAAGAACGGATGGTTCAAGGAGCCAGTCTTTGGAGACTACATACTTGCGGAGGTCTGCCCCGAGTCCGGATGCCTGAAGGGGGTGGACTGTGAATATTCCGACACACTGATGCTCCCCCGCAAAGCGGTGAAAAGCGAGTCCTGCCCCTACCACAAGACAATCGAGGGCGAAAAGGTCTTCGTCCTGCCGCCGTCGATGGAATGGTACTACCGCCAGCATCACCCTGAATACAGGCCGCCGGTTGCCGGGAAGGGTGACAACGGCCGGCAAATGGAATTCATCTACCCCGAAAACGGTGCGGTGATCTACATTCCGAGACAGTTGGACGGATCGATCGCAGGAGTCACCTTCAATCTGGCGCACAGAAACCCTTCCTCGACGATATACTGGCATCTGGACAATGAATATGCCGGGGAGACCACCTACATCCACCAGATGACGCTGAAGCCGTCGCCCGGAAAGCACACTGTCACAGTCGTGGATCCGGAGGGCAACTCCCTGTCGGTCGCATTCACGATAGCGGAGAACAAGATGCTGTAAGAAATAATTGCAACTCTCGGAAAAAGTTCCGAAATTTGTCCGTAGCGGACAGTAACGTCCGACAAATGAATACGATTGACATTGGATTCTGGCATTGAATTTGCCGAACCTAGGATATTGTTCTTGTTAGTAGTTTTAGTTGGTTATTAGTTATAAGTTTTCAGAATTCGCAAGAATTCATCTTTTTATTAACAAGACATCGCGGGGCTTTGCAGTGATTGCACAGCCCCGCTTTTTATGTATTCGGTATGTATTAAGAAACAGTCCGAAGAGATTCTACTTTGAAGGTCTCTTGTAGCCTTCCTGGGTGGCCTTGGCGGACATCCTCGAAATCCTGTCCGCAGTTGCCGGATGGGTGGAGAAAAGCTGGCTCACCGTACTGCCGGACGCGGCCTGGGTGCCCGATGCGGTGTCGCTTCCGGAAAGTTTCTGAAGCACTTCGAAAGCCATGGCCATAGCCCAAGGATTCCTTCCCATAGTCTTGAGGAATTCGTAGCCGTAGTCGTCGGCGGCATTCTCCTGCTTGCGTGAGAAGCTTGCGCTCATCAGAGTCTCGCCCAGGTCTCCGAGCTGCGAAGCTGTCAGGACCGCGACCTTTCCTCCTGTGGAAACCACGGCGTCCCTCAGGGCCGAAGTCAGCAGAGCCTGCTTGAACTGCGTCTTGGAATGCTTGAGCGCGACGTGGCCGATTTCGTGGCCCACAACGCCCAGCGCCTCATCGTCGGTCATCGCCTCGAGAAGTCCGGAATAAATTCTGACGCTTCCGTCCGCGCAGGCGAAGGCGTTCACCTCGTTGGTCTTGTAAACCTTGAAGTTCAGCGGAGTTCCGTTGACGGAGGTTATGCCTGAAGTCATCTTCCTTACCCTTTTGACATATTTGTCGGTCTCCGGCAGGACAGTGTTCTCGGCATCCAGTTTCTGGACGTACTGGCTGACATAGGACTGTATCTGCGAGTCCGACAAAGTTGCCGCCTGAGCGACTTTCATTCCGCCTGAAAGAAGGTAGGAGGAATTGAACTGCTGGGAGCAGGATGCGCACATCAGCGCCGCCGCCAGAATGATGATGAGCTTTCTCATATCGCCGTGTCTTTTGAATATTCAAGCAAGATTTTCTGACCGTATGCCGTCAGTACGACAAAAATAATAAAAAAAAACGTATCAGCGTCAATCGCTACGTCCGATAGAAAGAAACGGCAGCGGATTATATACAAAAAAAAGAGAGCAACTGAAATTTCAGTCACTCTCTTTGTGGGAGCTGAGGGAGTCGAACCCCCGACCCTCTGCTTGTAAGGCAGACGCTCTGAACCAACTGAGCTAAGCTCCCAATGAATTGTCTCGTTCATTTCCGTTCGAGCGATGCAAAGGTACTGCTTTTTTTGGTTCCTGCAAACTTTTTTTGAGTTTTTCCCGTAAAAATCGTTTCTAACCGTTCAGAAAGTTCGGCCGCCGATGTGTTCCTCCATCGGAATCACATCGGCGGCCGGATCAACAGTTCAACGGGGAGTCAAGTTCATTACTGCGACACGATGGTCCCGCCGAAATCAGCATTCGCCCGATAATGAGGAGCATAGAGAGATTCAACTGTGACGGCAGGAGCGGAGAACGTTCCTTCCTGTGTCACATAGAAGTCCTCGGAAACGGTGGTCTTCTCCTCAGGATAGACATCGAACCAGTACTCGGTGCGATCCGTTTTGACATCACGGTAACCCTGCGGAGTGACCGCCCAGACATTGCTGACAGACAGAGGCCTCAGCCACCAACCATAGTTGCCGGACAGCTGGTCCACAGGCCTGAATGCCGCCTCGCGAGGCGCGGTCAGCCGGACAAAGCTGCGGTTCTCCTGACTCCATATCCTGTACTCCGCAGTAACCCTGTCACCCACGTGAAGCTGCGTACCCGGGAATATCTCAAGCCTGCCGGTCTCTCCGTCGCGTCCCTTGACTTTCTTGTAGAAATGCCTTTCGATGGAGAAGCCGTTGCCGGCGGCGGAAATCTTCCGGAACGGGGCCGTATAGGTTTTGGTCAGGGAGATGACCTTGGTCGAAAGCAAGTCTTCGGAACCCGAAAGAACCGAATTGACGGCGTCGGCGAAAGCCGGATCGTCTCCCCACTCCTGCGTCTCCTTCTGGAGCATAAGCCAAAGCCTTATGCCGTCGGCGGTTTCCGCAGCCTTCCGTCTCTGCTTAGCGTCAACGGAAGCATATGCCGAAGACGAAGCGACGGAAGACAGCAGATCACAGAGCAGCGAATGGGCATAAAGTTCACTTTCAAGAAGTCCTCTCCACGGCATCACGGCATTAGGGAAATACCAGCCGCCGTCCTGATGGCGGACTGCATATTCAAGGAGCGACAGGACATCGGCGCCGAGGGAGCCGTTCATTCTGGACGAAGCGTCAAACTTCAGCCCCCAGGAGGAGGCCAGCGCAAGACCGCCGTCCTCGTTCACGAGATTCGACAAGGTCCCGATCCGCCTGGCCTTTGCAAGAATCTGCCCGTCAAGACCGCGCCCGTCCTTTTCAGAAGGCACCAGATAGTCCTTGACATATTTCTTGAAAGCCTTGAAATTGGCATTGTATTCCGACTTCTCGTTTCTGGTCTCACGGGAAACATCGAACGGTACGGACGGGTACATCGAGCGCACATGGACATACTGCGCGGCGGAAAGCCATCCGCACCAGAGCGGCCAGGAATCTCCGTGGACGAACTGGTTGCGGTCAAGCCAGGAAACGGACCCGGCGAGGTCAATCCCTCCGAAGTCCAATCCGGCGTCACGCATCTTGGCGAAACGCTCCAGCACCACCGCAGTCACCACGGGCGACGGACGCATACCTTCGAACCAGCACATGCCACCGCCCTCGTTGATGCAGGCCTTTATCTTGCCGACCAGAGTCTCGTCGTCCATCTCAGTCACAATCTCCGCTCCGAGAGAAGCGGCCACCCTGCGGACATAAAGAGCCTCTGTCAAAGACAGCACATCCTTGCCGTCAGGTTCAACCTTCGACGGCAAGGCATCGAGCACCATCCGGCGCACGTCAATCTCCTTCAGTTCGGCGCCCCTGGACGTGGTGCCGGTGAACTCCCCTTCCAGCCTGCGGACCAGGGCATCCCTGTCCGCTCCCGCGAGAAGCACGGCGGAATGAGATTCGGTGAGGGTCTGAGCCGCCTCATGCACAGGCAGCGACACGAACACGCCGTCAGAGAATGTCCCCGCATCGTCGGCGAACACGACCTTCAGGCCTATCTCATCATATTTCTTCGGATCCACCTCGAATTCGACGGGAACCGACTCCCCGGCAGGGACTGTCACCTTCACTGAACGGGAGGCGAAAGGCTTCGAATCCTTGCAGTCCGCCGATGAATATGCCTGCAAAGAGGCCGACCCGGAAACAGTCTTGCCGGAGCCGTTCGAGACGGTGGCGTGAAGGACGAGCCTGTCCCCATGGTAAAGATATCCCGGCTCGGAAACGGACACCTTGACAGGCACGGAGACGACCATCTCCTGACGCACGCAGGCGTTCTTCATCTGCGGAGTATGCGCCCAAACCTGCACGACGAATGTCGACAGCTTGTCCGAAGTCTTGAAATTCAGGAATATTCTTCCGTCGTCATCAGAATGCAGGAACGGTTCGAAAGCCAGAGTCGCCGCGAAATCGGAGCGAACCTTGACGTCCGGAACATCACCCGCCTGGGCAAGCATATCCTGCGTGACCGCCTGGCTGGCGTAAACTTCTTCAGAAGAGGCATTCAGATCAAACGATCCGTTGTCCGGACTGCTTTCCGCCAGCACAAGGGCATCTTCGGTGTCCGCCGCCACGGAGGACAGCGCCCTGACACGAAGGCGTCTGTTTTTCGCTCCGGAGTAGCCTATCATCATAATATCGCCGAAAGGTTCCATCGTCGAAATCCCTCCTGCCGTGGCCCTGACATTCACTGTGGCCACAGGAAGGACATTGAGCCGTACAGAGCGCCAGTCATTGCCGGCAACGGTTTCAGTGCTCTTGTCAAACACTGCGGCAACCGCCTCGACTCCTGGAACGGACTTCAGGACAAGCGAACATTCCTTGTCCGGAAGCGTCTTGTCGGTGAACGACGAGAAAGCCAGCGGAATCTCCAGACTCTCCCTCTCGCGCCTGAAACTCCGGCTGTACGAATATTGTCTGGAATTGCGGAAATAGAATATGCTGCAGTAGAGGCCGTCAGGATATTCCTCCTTATAATTGTAGGTGATGTCCACAAGCGATCCCGCTTCCCCAGCCTTGCCTTCCAGATGCACGAGCCTGCTGTCCAGAAGCTGGCTGTTGTCTCCGAAGAGTTCCACCAGAGCCCAGACCGGTCCGTCCCCAGCGCCGAACTGTATCCGGATGTCCTCTCCGGTCTTCAGAAGGCCGTCCGCGCAGGACCCGCAGAGAACAAAGACGTTCTCGATGCGCGCATCCAGCCTTTCCGCGGATCCGTCGAGCCTGAGAACTGACATCCTTCCCTTGCCTGTCCTGGTCAGGCCGGACTTTGTCGTGATTTCCGTTCCGGCTTCGAGCGTGTAGAGGCCCGGAGCGGAGAGCGGGATGTCCTTGATCTCTCCCACGGAAGACTTGCCGGAAAGCACTTCCTTGCCGGAAGCGTCCTTCAGCACATATTCGATTTCAGACTGGAGGCAGGAACGGAAAGTTTCCGAACTGCCGTTCAAGGAGAATTCGATTCTGGCGACCGGTCCCGACACGATGTTTTCCGAGTATTCCGATTTCTTCCCGGCTGTGGTGAAGTTGCCGGCGGATGCGTTCTTCAGATTGAGACCGACAGTGAAAGCATCAAGAGCAAGTACCCTGCGGGCGAATTCCCAGGTCTCGCCGGTTGCATCCGTCACCTTGACGGTAGCCGTGTAGATGTTTCTGAAATAGTCTTCCCGGTTCTCCGTCGGAAAACCGAACGAGAAAGAGCCGTCTGAACCGGGATGCAGGGACCCTTCGGAAATGACCTTGCCGAATCTTTCAACCGAATACGACACTCTTGCGGCGGACAGAGGGTGGCCGCTGAAACTGAAGACTCTGCCTTTGACGACAGCAGTGTCTCCTGAGAAAACCGGACCGCTCTCCGGTTCAAAACTCAGATCGTAGGACGGAAGCATGAACTCATCAACCTTGAGAGCCTTCTCGGCACGCACACCGTCACCCTGGATCCTGAGCCGGAATGTTCCGTTGCGTCCGCCCTCCGGAATGTCAAACCTTCCCGCCACGGAACCATATTCATTGGTCAGGAGGTCAGCCTCCGCCACCGTCTTATCCTCCGTGTCAAGAAGTTCAGCCTTCACCTCCTTCCCCCTGCCGGAAACGGCGAGACCGGAAACCATACTGCCCTCGTAAACCACCGCCTTGAAACAGATCGTCTCCCCGGGCCTGTAGGCAGAACGGTCAGTGAATATTCCGCAGAAAGACTCATCTTTTTCATCGTTGCCCTTGATGTTGGGATTGAGGTAAAGCAGGTGCTCGTCGGATTTGCGCAGCAGCCCGTCATCGCCCCGGCAGGAGGCCACAAGATATTTGAACGAACCTTGACTGACCTTCCCTGTTATCGCGTCGGGAAGAGGAGTGAAGCCGTCAACCGGCACATCCTCAACCTTGACGACTGACTTGCCGGAATCGAAAAGTTCAAGGGTGGCCTTCGGGACCGGCTCACCCGTAAAGCAGTCGGCCACGAAGAAGCGGGAGCCTCCGCCGTCGCTTCTCGTCGCCACTGACAGGGTGTTCTGGTTCCATATTCCTTTTTTCTCCACCTTGCCGTTCCTTGCGGTCAGGATGTACTTGCCGTCATCGCACTTTGGAATCTCGAGCGTCAGCGTGTCGGGGAGATAGAAGCTCTTGCGCGGATTCGGGATGGTCTTTTTGACCAGCGGCTTTGCACCTTTCGCGTCAAGGGCGAACTCGACGGCGACCCCGCCGAGGTTGCGAAGGGCTATCCTGGCAGTCCTGCCTTCATAGGAGATTTCTATCGTCTTGCTCTCGAGAGTCTCGACAAGGCTTTTTATCATCGTGAAATCCGAAGCCAGGCGCGCATCGGCTCCGGAAGTGTAGGAAGCGCGCTCCTTTTCGGCCGCCCTGCACTCGGCATAAAGTGCTTTGAAATCATCCTGGGTGGCGTTACTGTCACGGTCAAGGCTGTCATACTGCCAGCGCAGAAGCATAGACTTGCCGTAAAGAGACATCGCGCGGCCTTTGTACTTGAGGACAAACTCACGTGCGGCTTTGCGGTTGTCTGCGTTGCGCCAGCCGCCGCCGGAAGCCAGGATGCCGCCGAACTTGCTGTACTCAAGGAATGCGGAATTCGGATAGGTGTCGCCTGTATGCTCTTCGAGAGCCTTCACAGCTTTGCCGGAATCACTTACGCGGCCGCTCAGACAGGCCCAAAGCGCGAATTCGTAGTCATCCCTGAAGAATCCGGTCCAGACAGAAGGAAATGAGAATGCACTGCATCTGATATAGAAAGCGCTGTTCCTTCCCGCCTGCAGCTTCGTCTTGTTCACAAGCACGTAATCCGCAGAAAGATCGGCGGCGAGATTGTCAACCTTGTAGCAGAAAGTGACTATCGGCTCGTCATATTCCTCGATTTCCCCGGAAAGATTGTTCTGCAGGCTGTCCCGCAGTTTCCAGTTCCGGGAGAGGCTGGCGTCCATCTTCCTTACGGCGGCATCGTAGAAGTCAAAGTGCAGGCGCTTCGACTTGGCTTCCGCGATGATTTTCTCCAAGGCATCCAGCCGCGCCTGAGGTCTGTCGGCCTTGTCGGCGGCGTAATAGTCTTCCCATAATGAGGTCAGGACGTGGCCTTCACTGTCACTGTCCTTACCCTTGAATGCATTGGTAGCCAGCGTGACGGAACAAAGAATCGCCGCGGCGGCGATAGCAAGCAGTATCCGGGTTGTCATAATCGGTGGTTTTTAGTTGTCGATGTGGTCTGAAAGAATGATTATTCACTGCAAAAACCTTGCTGTTCAGCAAGAAACATTCTAAGGGCGCGGGAGGACCGAGCCGATCTCCTGAAGAGCCTCGCTGACAAGATAGGCGCTTCCGCCGACAAAGACCAAAGGTTTTCCGCCTTCTTCGGAAGCCAGTCTGAGCGCCTCGGAAAGGGCCTCGCGCACCGAAGATGCTTCGAAAAGCCTGTCGGTCGGCCGGCCCGCAGCCTCGAAGAAGGCACGGCAGCGTGCGGCCAGTTCCTTTTCCGGAAGCGCCCGGCGGATGGCCGGAGCGGTGAATATGTAGGTGGCCTCCGGAGGCATCAGCGGCATTATTCCGTCAAGATCCTTGTCGGCCATAACGGCATAGACGATGATGAGCGATGTGCATTGGCCTGACGCGACCATAGACTCGAGCTGAGCGAAGTTCTCCCTCAAGGCGGCAGGATTATGGCCCATGTCGGCTAAGATGAACGGATCGGAGGACAGTTTCTCCCAACGGCCGCGGAAGCCCATCCTCTCGGCGGCGTGCTCAAGCGCGTCAACCACCGCCGCGGAATCAGACAGTCCTTTGTACGCCGGCATATTCTTCAATATGTCAATCGCCGCGAGTGCCGTCCTGAGATTCTTTTTCTGATATCCTCCCCGAAGGTCCATCTTCTTGAGAATCAGTTCGCTCTGATCCCACAGAGCAGGTTCCGCATCCTGGGCGAAAGTCAGCGGGCAGAAGCCGTCCGCCTTCGCCTCGAAGACCGGGCGCGTCTGCGGAAGCCATTCTCCGACGAGAGCCGGAACATCTTTCTTGAATATGCCCGCCTTCTCTCCGGCGATCGCTTCCAGGGTATTCCCCAGAAGTGCGCAGTGGTCGAGGGCGATGCTTGTCACCACCGACAGGTCCGGAGTGATGACGTTTGTGCTGTCCAGGCGTCCTCCGAGACCGACCTCGATGACCGCCACATCAACCTGCTCGTCGGCGAACCACTTGAACGCCATCCCGGTGGTTATCTCGAAGAAAGACAAGCCCAGGTCATCCATTCCGGTTTCGAAGCGGCAGAGGAAGTCATAGACATATTCCTCAGGTACAAGTTCCGCGGACCGTCCGGCGATTCTCATCCTCTCCCGGAAATCGACAAGGTGCGGGGATGTGTACAGGCCCACCTTGAGCCCGGCCGAAGCGAGAGCCGAGGCCAGCAGATTGGCGACCGAACCCTTGCCGTTGGTGCCGGCGACGTGAACCGTCCTGAAGCGCAGGTGCGGGTCACCGAGCAGAGCCTCGAACCGGAGCATATTCTCCAGTCCCGGCTTGTAGGCATCGCCGAAGGCCACTTTCTGCACAGAAGGGAATCTTGTGTAGATTGATTCAACTTTCTTTCTGTAGTTGTCGATGGAAAATTCTTCTGTCATCTGAATCAGTCGTCTGAATTTGCTTCACGTTTTTTTGAACTGAATTCAAATTTACTTAAATTTACGGACATATTCTATCGGAATGAAAGAAAAAACCTCAGCGCTTCACTCGAAGTACATCATCGACGGGATTGCCCGGAAGCTTGCGCCTTCTGAAATTCTGGACGGGTGCCTTGTCCGCCAAAACGGAGCAAGCGACACCGATGCCGTTGAATATGAACCCATTGTTGATGAAAGCACAGATCCGTCACCTTCAACCGTAAGGCTCGGAAGCCACGATGTCGCGGAATACCTTGCCGGCATCTCTCCCCTGCTTGACTCGCAGAGGAACTGTCCTGCCGCCTATGCGGAACCGTTCACTAAAGGCAGGATAGCCAAGGCCCTGACGGACGCGATGTGGATGAAGGGGCACTTCCGCCTCAGCGACCTGACCCTGACGGCGAAATGGCGCTGGAACAGCAGGCCGCTCGGGAATATGGCGGCGTTCTACTCCTCCGTCGAAGCGGCGGCGGAGTATCTTGAAGGTCTGGGAATATGCCTGAGCGGATATTCCTTTACGGAAAGTTCCCGCATCAACCAGGTGACGTTCAAGGTAGGGGCCATCGACAGGCCGGACAGCCCGGACGACGGCTCCGACGATGAAATCGACCTTCCGCTGTATTCGCCGTTCGGCAGCGAACATCCCGTGATCGGAAGGCACCGTGCGGTCCCGGACAAACTTGTGCCGGACCCTGAAAGCTGGATCATCTACATTCCGTTCGACAGCTGCGGATTCCGCCTCGGAGGTTCACTTCTCTGCGACGCTCTCGGCCAGAACGGGGACAACTTCCCGGAGATCGGAGACGCGGACTATTTCATCGACTGCTACGAAGTTGTCAGGGAATTCGTTGAAGACAAAGTGCTCGTTTCGGCCGTCACCGTCGGCGACGGAGGGCTTCTCTCCGCGCTGGAATCGATGTGCGGCGGGAACGTGGGAGCAAAGATAGACATCAGCGGGATAATGAACGCCTACGGAGAGGACAGAAGCGTCCGGGCGCTGTTCTCGGAAGTTCCCGGAGCGCTGGTGCAGATAAAGGACATAGACTACGACTATGTCGATGCCGAGATTCTGCTGCAGGACATCGCCTACTACCCTGTCGGGCATCCTTCGGTCGGCAGCGGCAAGGTGGAAGTCAAGGCCGGAGGCGGAGGAGGGATTTCGGACATACTTCAGTCCCTGCTTGGCAGCCAGACATCTGAAGGAGAAGACTGACAAAAAGACCATATGGCAAAGCATTCGGATTTCCCGCAGAGCGGGACGGGCAGCAGGAAGCCCAAGATCTTCGTACTTGACACGAACGTCATCCTGCACGACCACAAGGCCATACGAAAATTCCAGGACAACGACCTCGTGATTCCGGTCGCCGTGATCGAGGAACTGGACAAGTTCAAGAAAGGCAACGACGCCCTGGCGTACAACGCCAGGGGGTTCCTGCGCGACATCGACCGGATAACCGATAGGAAACAGTTCGGAGAGACCGGAGTCCAGATCGCCAAAGGGCTGGGTAACATCAGGATAGTGCCCAATCATCCTTTTCCGGAGAACATGAAGGACCTGTTCCACGACGACATCCAGGACCACAGGATCCTGTCGACCGCCATCTGGGTCCGCGACAGCAATCCGGACCGTTTCGTAGCCCTCGTCACAAAGGACATCAACCTGAGGATGAAGTCCAAGGCCGCCGGAATGGAAGTCCAGGACTACTTGACGGACAGAATCGAGGAGGAGAGAATAGAGAACGCCAACAAGGAAGTCCAGGTGCTGGACAAAGTGCCCGCCGAAGCGGTCAGGGCGCTGGCTTACAGCCCGGAAACTTCAGCGGACTGGAAACTGTTCGCCCAGGCCAGGCCGAGGGCCAACCAGCTCTACAAGATCCGGAACGAAGACAAGACCCTGTGCGCCCGCTACGATGCGGACAAGGGAAAGATCGTCCTGGTCAAGAACAGGGAGGCCTACGGAATCCGGCCGAGGAACGATGAGCAGAAGTTTGCGCTGGACGCCTGCCTTAACCCTGACATAAAGCTTGTTTCGCTGACAGGAGGCGCCGGAACCGGAAAGACTCTCCTCGCCCTGGCATCGGCGCTTGAGCTGGCAAGGGACTACGACCAGATCATCCTCACCAGACCGGCCATAGTCCTCGGCAACCAGGACATAGGATTCCTCCCGGGAGACCAGAAGTCCAAGATGAGCCCTTACGTGCAGCCGCTGATGGACAACCTGAACGTTATCAAGGCCCAGTTCCGGCCGTCAAGCAAGGAAGCGCTCAGGATAGAGGCGATGCTCAAGGAGGAGAAGCTGCTGATTTCGCCTCTGGCCTACATCAGGGGCCGCAGCCTGGGCAACGTGTTCTTCATCTGCGACGAGGCCCAGAACCTCACTCCGAGCGAAGTCAAGACAATCATAACCAGGGCCGGCGAAGGGACGAAGATGGTGTTCACCGGAGACATATTCCAGATCGACCAGCCTTACCTGGACCAGTGGTCCAACGGAGTTTCTCACCTCAACGAAAAGATGGAAGGCCAGAAGATCTTCGAACACATATTCCTGAAAGTCGGAGAAAGAAGCGAGCTTTCCGACATCGCCGCAAAGTTGTTATAGATATTCCGAAAGATTTTTAGTAATTTTGCAGCCAAATTTTTGAAAATCATAAACAAATTATCTGTTAATATGTTCGACAAAAAGAAAAGAGTCTATCGTTTCGGCGGAAAGACCGCTGAAGGCGATGGACAGATGCGTGAGCTCCTGGGAGGAAAGGGAGCCAATCTGGCCGAGATGAGCAAGCTCGGTATGCCGGTACCTGCCGGATTCACGATCACCACCGAATGCTGCGCCGAGTACTATTCTCTCGGCGGAGGCTATACTGAAGAACTCAAGAAAGATGTCGCCGAGGCCCTGAAGGCCACAGAAACCATCATGGGCAAGAAATTCGGAGATCCTTCCGATCCGCTTCTCGTAAGCTGCCGTTCAGGCGCAAGAAGCTCGATGCCTGGTATGATGGACACCATCCTCAACATCGGTCTCTGCTCCGCCACCCTTCCTGGAATGATCCAGAAGACAGGCAACCCGAGGTTCGTCTATGACGCCTACAGGAGACTCATCATGATGTACTCCGACGTTGTCATGGAGAAGGCCGAGGGCATCGAGCCTGCGGACGGACAGGGAATCCGCCAGCAGCTTGACAGGATGATGATGGACCTCAAGGAGGCCAAAGGCTACAAGTCAGACACCGAAATCACCGCCGAGGAACTCAAGGACCTCTGCGACAAGTTCAAGGTTAAGGTAAAGGAAGTTCTCGGAGTCGAGTTCCCTGACACCGCCGAGGCCCAGCTCTGGGGTTCCATCGGAGGCGTGTTCAAGTCCTGGAACGGAAAGAGGGCCATCGCCTACAGAAGAATCGAGAAGATTCCTGATGACTGGGGAACGGCCGTCAACGTACAGTCGATGGTATTCGGCAACATGGGTGACACCTCCGCCACCGGTGTCGCTTTCTCACGCAACCCTGCCAACGGTGACAACAAGTTCTACGGCGAGTGGCTCATCAACGCCCAGGGCGAGGATGTAGTTGCCGGAATCCGTACTCCTAACCCTCTCAACGAGGCCACCAAGACAGAGAAGAACAAGGACCTGCAGTCTCTCGAAAAGGCTATGCCAGAAGTTTACAAGGAGCTTGACGACATCCGTCTCAGACTCGAGCAGCACTTCCAGGACATGCAGGACATCGAGTTCACCATCCAGGAGGGACATCTCTGGATGCTCCAGTGCCGTATCGGCAAGAGGACCGGCCTCGCCGCCCTTCAGATGGCGATGGACATGGTGGACGAGAAGATGATCGACGAGAAGACAGCCGTGATGAGAGTTTCTCCTGCACAGCTCGACGAACTTCTCCACCCTATCCTCGATCCTGCTTCAGAGAAGAAGTCCAAGGTTCTCGCCATCGGTCTGCCTGCATCTCCGGGCGGAGCCGTAGGCCAGATTGTGTTCACCTCGGAGGCCGCTATGGAGGCCGCCGCCCAGGGCAAGAAGACCATCCTCATCCGTGAGGAGACCTCTCCTGAGGACATCGAGGGAATGCGCGCCGCCGCCGGCATCCTTACCACCCGCGGAGGTATGACCTCACACGCCGCCCTTGTGGCACGCGGATGGGGCAAGTGCTGCATCGTAGGCTGCGAGTCCATGAAGATCCACTTCAACGACAAGACGGTTTCATTCGGTGACGTAACCTTCAAGGAGGGCGACTGGATGAGCCTCAACGGAACAAAGGGCGCCGTTTACGGCGAGAAGATTGCCACCATGGACGCTTCTGAGAACCCTCTGTTCGTAAGATTCATGGCGACTGTCGACAAGTTCCGCAAGATCGGTGTCAGGACCAACGCAGACACCCCTGAGGATGCCCAGAAAGCCCTCAACTTCGGAGCCGAGGGAATCGGTCTGTTCCGTATCGAGCATATGTTCTACGGAGCCAACTCCGAGCAGCCTCTCGCCAAGCTCCGCAAGATGATCCTCTGCGACACCGACGAGGAAAGAAAGGCCGCCCTTGCCGAGCTTGAGCCGTTCATCAAGGCTTCCGCCAAGAGCACGCTCAAGATCATGGACGGCAAACCTGTCGTGTTCCGTCTGCTTGACCCGCCTCTCCACGAGTTCGTTCCTAAGACAGAGGAGAAGAAGGCCGAACTGGCCAAGGAGCTCGGAGTAAGCGTTAAAGAGATCGAGAAGAGAGGCGAGGCTCTCCACGAGGTCAACCCAATGATGGGTCACCGCGGAGTCCGTCTGCACATCTCCTACCCTCTCATCGCCGAGACTCAGTACAGGGCCATATTCACTGCGACTGCCGAGCTTATCCAGGAAGGCTTCAACCCGCATCCTGAGATCATGATTCCTGTCACGATCTCCGCCCGCGAGCTCAACTTCCAGAAAGCCATCTGCGACAGAGTGAAGTCAGAGGTTGAAGGCACCACACGCCAGGCCATCAACTACAACTACGGTACGATGATCGAGATCCCTCGCGCCGCGCTGACCGCCGACAGGATGGCCCGCACCGCAGAGTTCTTCTCATTCGGCACCAACGACCTCACCCAGATGACCTTCGGATTCTCACGCGACGACGTCGGCACCTTCATGGGTGAATATCTTGGCTACAAGATTCTTGATTCCGATCCGTTCCAGACCATCGACACCAGGAGCGTCGGCAAACTGGTCGAATTCGGTATCCAGGCCGGCCGTTCAAAGAGACCTGACCTCACCTGCGGAGTCTGCGGTGAGCACGGCGGAGATCCGGCTTCCATCCGCTTCTTCAACAAGATCGGTGTGGACTATGTTTCCTGCTCTCCGTTCCGCGTTCCTATCGCCCGCCTTGCAGCGGCCCAGGCAGCCATCGAGCAGAGCAAATAAGGAGAACTGAAACTCCATCCATAAAAGACTCCGCCCCGGAAACGGGACGGAGTCTTCGTTTATACCTATATAATTATAATTAATATAACGCCGGACGGATTCTTTTACCTTGAACCGAAGTAGAGGAACACCATACCGAGCAGCACCATGGCAAGGTCGACTGCCTTGCTGCGCAGGTTCTTTTCCTTGAACACCAGCGCCGCGAAGAGGAAGCTGACGATGACGCTGCCCCTGCGCACCATTGAGACGATGGAAATCATAGCACCCGGCAGCGAAAGCGCGTAGAAATAGACGAAGTCCGCGACGCTGAGGAACACGGAGATGAACACAATCGACCATTTCCAGCGGAACGGCGTGGTCTTCGCCCGGTTTGGGAACCAGATCAGCAGAAGCATCACTCCCATCATCACGCACTGGTAGATGTTGTACCAGCTCTGGACCGTCATCTTGTCGAGGGCGAGTCCGTCAGGCTTCATCAGAAACTTGTCGTAAAGCCCGCTTACGGCACCCAGAACAGCTGCGCCTATGACTGCGTAGATCCAGACATTGTGTTCGAAATCAATCCCCTCCTTCTTGCCGCTGCGGCTCAGCATAAAGAACGACACGACGGCCAGCAGCACACCGGCCCACTGGAGAAGGTTCAGCCTCTCGCCGAAAACAATCATGGCGCCGACCAGCACGAGCACGGGACGCGTCGCATTGATCGGGCCTACAATCGTCAGAGGAAGGTGCTTCATTCCGAAATAGCCTAGCAGCCAGGAACTCAGCACAATGGCGCTCTTCAGCAGAATCCACTTCTGTACCTCCCAGCCCCCATATTCACCTACCTTGAAGATACTGCCGTCAAGGGCGCTCCCGCAGTAGGAAAGCAGGATGAAGGGAATGAATATGAGCGAGCAGAACAGAGTGTTCAGAAAAAGTACCGGGATGACTGCGTTCCCCCCGAGCGACTCCTTCTTGAAAGAGTCGTAGAAACCCAGCAGAACCGCTGACAGGAACGCAAGCGACAGCCACATTGCGGCGAAAGGCTACTTCACTGTCGCGGTTATGTCCTTGGCACTTGCGGTAACACCCTGGTCGCTGCCGTACATCGAGTCGTACTTCCCTCTCGGGATGTCGCTGAATATGTACCTGTTCGCCATCCTGGCCGCCACAATGTGGTCAGTAGTCGCCGTGTTGATGGCCGAAACGGCAAGATCGGTAAGGATTCCAAGCAGACTCGAAGAGCCGGAGTTCTGGGAAAGATTGAGATGAAGGTCACACTTCCTGTCGAACAGGGTCTCACCGGTCTTTGCCGACCTTATGAAATAACGGATGCTGGTGTCCACACCGAAACCGCTTTTCGTCCACTTGTCGATCTGCGAGAAGATCACGGCATCGGCTCCGAAATACTTTCCGAACTTTTCAAGCGAGGCGTCCACGAACATCTCGGCATCGTAGGCGCTTTCGGACTTGAGCACGTCCATCGCCAGGAGAGGGGAAATGACATAGTACCCCGCCTCCGCCAGAGGCTTGCTGATCGACGTGTACAGAAGTTCCTTGGCTTCCACGTTGGCCGTGTTGTTGATCGGAGGCATCACCAGAAGCGTCAGAGGCTTCTCCTCGTACATCTTCGGATACTGCTCCTGCCTTGTCGTAAGGTTGGACGTGCTTCCGCAGGAACACAGAATCAGGGCGGCGGCAGCCGCAAGGTAAAATTTTCTCATAACTGTCATTTTGCGGAAAGTTTCTTCAACAATGGTTCGATGAACGTGACGGACTCAGGATAGTACTTCATTTCAAGTTCGAACATCTCCTGTCCGTGTTCGTTGAAATAGGTTGACAGGTCCTTGTCCTTGAACAGCTTCCGCTGAGCCTCGGTGGCGTGTTCATTGAATGCCTGAAGGGTCTCCGGATTCATCAGCAGATAGCCGTACTCGGCGCATATTCCTGGAGGCGGCACTCCTCTTGTCCCGCCAGGCTTCGTCACCATATTCTCATAAAGAGCGATAAGGTTGCACAGGGCTTCCGGCGTCTGCTTGTCGTAGTAGGTGTAGGAAAGGGTCTCGTACCTGGTCGTGCCGGTAGAAGAGCCTTCGCCCCAGCTATAGAGAAGACGGCTCGGGGTGGAGCAGGATGCCATCATTGCGACGGCAGCCGCAGCAATCAGAATCCTTTTCATAGATTGATCACCTTGCATTCGCCGGCGGCGATGAACAATGTCTTGTTGAAGATCTCTTCGTTGCCGTCAGTGACGACGACCTTATGAGTACCGGTCCCTATCTTGACAGTGTTCAGCGCAGTCTGCTTTACGCGCATCCCAGGCTTGTAGGCCTTGATCTTGACGGTCTCCACCGTATGGCTGGTTCCGTCCACGATCACTACCACGGTCTTTTTGACATCGTCGGTGAAAGTGATCGCCGCTGAATCTTCCTTGCCGGAAGCGACCGAGTACGAGCCTACCCCGCACCCTGACAGGAGCGCCGCCAAAGCAGCGGTGATTCCCAATAATTTCAACGCCTTTTTCATTTTTTATCCTCCATGATGTAATATTCATCCGCAAGCTTCTCCGCATCGAGCTTTTCGCCAGAATAGGTGCAGAAGGAAATCTCCGTTTCCGGAGTGTCGCCGTAGGTGGAGACGACTGTTACCTCTCCCAGTCTGGTTCCAGGGAGTTCAACCATCATTCCGGTCTGCGGATTCTTGACTGTCTTGCCTTTCTTGTAAACGCTGAACACGTCTCCAGCCGTCAGGCCCTGCGATTTTCCTCCGGAAATCACATAGGTGCCGTCGTCGACGGAAAGGAGGTAGGACCTCCACGGCTTGTCCATACACTTGTTGATGATGTTCTCGACAAGCTGGGAAATCGCTGCGGAGATGGCCTTGTCGCTCAATGTCGCGTCATAACCGGCCTTGCCTCCGACACCGAGCGATTCCTTGGTCGTCGTCTCGGCATAGCCCTTGGCTTCATCGGAATAGATGATCAGACCGGTGGCCGCCTCGACAAGCCTGATGCTCACGCCGGCTTCAACGGTCTGAGTCTTGGTGGAAGAAAAGACTTTCTGCTGACCCTCGTTCTTGCGTCCGAATTCCGTAATGGAACCGAGGATGATGTAGTCGGCGCCGATCTTCCTCATATCGCTGCCGGCTTCCGCCACCAGGATGTCGAGATCGTCCCTTTCCAGCAGAATGAATTTCCCGCTTGAAGCCAGCCTGGAAGACAGAATGTCAAGCGCCTGCTTTCTCATAGGGTCGTTTTCCTTGTCATAGAAAAGACCTTTCGCATACTGGGTCTCATTGGAAAACCTTCCGATGGCGACCTTTCTCTTGATTGTGCGCCCGGCATTCGCGGCAGTCTGAGTTTCCTGCGCGCCCTGAACATCCTGCGCATTTGAAGGCACGGCCATCAACAGGGCCGCGGCCAACAGATACAAATGTCTAAGTCTCATAATCAATCACTCTTGATTTATTATGCAAATATAGGCAATCTCGGCTTCAAACCATAGCCGCAAATGAATATTTTGCAGGCGGACAAAGATTTCTTGCGGCTGATGAACGGATTTTGTACCTTTGCATCCCGTGATGAAATACGGATTCGACAACGAAAAGTATCTTAGGATACAATCAGAGCACATCAAGGAGCGCATCGCACAGTTCGGCGACAAGCTTTACCTTGAGTTGGGAGGCAAATTATTCGACGATTACCACGCGAGCAGGGTGCTGCCGGGCTTCCAGCCGGACAGCAAGCTCAGGATGCTTCAGCAGCTGAGCGACTGCGCCGAGATCGTCATCGTCATCAGCGCCACGGACATCGAGAAAAACAAGATGCGTGCGGACTACGGCATCACGTACGATATGGACGTGCTGCGCCTGCGCAATGAATTTCTGAACAGGGGCTTCCTGGTCAGCAGCGTGGTCATAACGCACTACGATGGACAGGCAAGCGCCAAGGCCTACAGCGCGAAACTCAAGAAGATGAGCATAAAGTCCTATTTCCACTACACTATCGAGGGCTATCCGAACAATGTGGCCCTGATCGACTCGGAGGAAGGCTACGGCAAGAACGATTTCGTGCAGACATCCCGTCCGCTCGTGATCGTCACGGCGCCGGGACCGGGCAGCGGAAAAATGGCCGTGTGCCTCAGCCAGCTCTATCAGGAACACCGCAGAGGAGTGGCCGCCGGCTACGCCAAGTTCGAGACCTTTCCCGTCTGGAACCTGCCTCTCAAGCATCCTGTCAACATCGCCTACGAGGCCGCCACTGCGGATCTGAACGACGTGAACATGATCGATCCGTTCCATCTTGACGCCTACGGCAAGACTGCCATCAACTACAACAGGGACATCGAGATATTCCCTGTCCTCAACGCCCTCTTCGAGGGAATCTACGGCGAGAATCCGTACAAGTCACCTACAGACATGGGCGTGAATATGGTCGGGTACTGCATCAGCGATGACGACATCTGCTGCAAGGCCGCCAACGACGAAATCATCCGCCGGTACTACTCCGCCCTCAACCGGATGGCGGACGGGAAGGACAACGAAAGCGAAGTCGGAAAGATAAACCTCCTGCTCAAGCAGGCCAAGATCACCACCGAATACCGGCGTGTCACCGTGGCCGCAAAACAGCGCGAGGCAACCGCAGGCAACCCGTCCGCGGCCATCGAACTTGCCGACGGGACGGTCCTCAGCGCCGAGACGTCCGACCTTCTTGGTCCTTGCGCCGCCCTGCTGCTGAAGGCCACCAAACATCTGGCCGGCATCGCCCACGGAGTCAAGCTGATTCCGCAGCGCCTAATCGAGCCTATCCAGAAGACCAAGGTGACTTATCTGCACGGAAAGAATCCCCGGCTGCACACCGACGAGGTGCTGATCGCGCTCTCGATGCTGAGTCCGGACGACGAAAACTGCCGCAAGGCCATCGACACACTTCCTCTGCTCAAAGGCTGCCAGGTGCATTCCACCGTACTGCTCAGCGACATAGACAAGAAGGTCTTCCGCAAGCTCGGCGTGGACCTCACCTGCGAGCCTGTGCACGAACGCCGATAGAAACCGGCAGGCCGACGCTCCTCATATTCGAAGAAGTTTAGTATCTTTGCCCGTTATGGGAGAAAAGAGAATCATATCCGGACTGAGGGCAAAGCGGTGGCTTAAGGCGGCGCTCTGGACGGTTCTTGGATTGTGGGCGGTTCTGCTCATAGTTCTTCAGATCGTGCTCAATTCCTCCGTCCTTACACGGATAGCCGACACTCTCGCCAAGGAATATGTCGACGGAGACGTCGCCTTCTCCGGCATCAAGGCCTCGATGTTCAAGAGTTTTCCGAACCTGAACGTCACGGTCGACGGGTTCACGGTCACCTACCCGCACGAAAAGTTCGCCGAATATGACTCGCTTTCCGCACTCGGCGTACATCTTTCCGAAGCCGGAAGAAATCCGGAAGCCGACACCCTCGCGCATTTCAATGAACTTTCAGTCTCCATAAACTACCTTTCGGCAATCACCGGGAAAATCAGGGTGCGCCGGGCCGTGCTGAAGCATCCCCGGATTTTCGCGCACCAGTACGATTCTGTCAAAGCCAACTGGAACATTCTCGGAATCAGTTCCTCCAAAGACGGGAAAGACACTTCGTCTTCAGGTCTGCCACCGGTTTCGATAGGCAAGGTAAGCCTGGAGGAAAGGCCGTTCGTGGTCTACACAAATCCTTCGGACACCATCTTCGGATGCATATTTCTTAAAGAGATG
>CAVCDF010000056.1:0-10466 GCA_963600795.1 Anaerotignum sp.
TGTAGGGGCGCATTGCCTTGTAGTCGGAGTGGCCGGTCCATTTCATTACGACCTGGGGCGGGATGCCCTGGGAGAGGGCGAAGCAGATGAAGGTGCGGCGGGCGGCGTGGGTGCCGATGAGGGCCCACTTGGGGTAGGTTTCTTCGACTCTCTGGCCGGCGCGGTAGCAGACGATGGTGACGGGGTCGGTGAATCCGCAGAGCTCGCAGAGGTCTTTGAGGTAGTGGTTCATCTTCTGGTTGGAGATGACGGGGAGGGCGAGGCCCATCGGGAACTTTTCGTCCTTATATTTTTCGAGTATCGCCTGGGCGTTCTTGCTGAGGTCGATCGGGAGGCGGTCGTTGGTCTTCTGGGTGGTGATGTAGATTTTGTCGTCGGTGATGTCGGTGCGCTTGAGGGCGGCCATATCGGAGTAGCGGAGGCTGGTGAAGGCGCAGAAGCAGAAGAGGTCGCGGGTCTTGGCGAGGGCTCCGGCTTCCTGGACGGTCTTTTCGTATTCGAGGCCGTTCATGTCGGTGAGCTTGACTTTGGTGCCGTTGGCGGGGATGTCGTAGCGGTAGAGTTTCAGGAGTTCTTCTTTGGTGAGGAAGATGACGGGCTTTTCGAGGACTTTGAATTTCGGGCGGTATTTGTTGACTGCTTCTTCGGTGCAGTAGCCTTTGCGGATGGCCCAGTTGAGGAACCATTTGAGGTTATTGAATTGCTTCTGGACGGTTTTCTCCTCGAGGTTCTGCTTGACGCGGAGGAAACGGACGAACTTGTTGATGCCATCTTCGTTGAAGTCATTGTAGCGGATGCGTTTGCTGAAGGCTTCGAGGTGGTGGCGGAAGGTTTTCCAGCACTGGAGGGTGGCGTATGCCCACTGGTTGGCTATGCTTTCTTCTCTGACGAACTGGTCGAAGTCGTCGAAGAGTGTCTTGACGGCCACCGGGGCTTTGGGGTCATTCTCTTTCTTCCCGGATGCGATCTCATACTGGTTCCGGAGTTCATCAAGGGTCGGTGTGCCGTCCAGATGACCTTCGTAATCAAAGAAGTATGCCTGGATTTTGGAAATCAGGGCGTTGATTTTCGTGGAGGAGACTCCGCTGGAGTTGGTGTAGCGAGGCTTGACTCTGCCGTCCTCCCAGGCGTCTTTCGTGCAGTTGAATCCGATGCCGGTCATATAGCGCTGGCGGCCAATCGAGACGGATACTCGGATGGGGTATTCGTTCTTCTTGTTCGGGACCGGATAGAGGTAAAATCTTACGGGCATAATTCAGAGATTTATTCGTTCGACCTGTGACGAAAGGTCCATCCTCTGTGTTGGACTTTCATCTAAACACAAAGTTAAACACAATATCACTAAGATACAAATAAATCTTACTGAACTATATTAAATATCATCTCGTTAAAAATCAGCGAAATAGGTATTGTGTTGAATTAAGTTAATTGCTAACTATATTCCGCCCATCTCCACTTGAAATGCCTCTCAGGTTATCTGAGGGGCATTTTTTCAAAAATGTACCCCAAAAATGAGGTGAACCCCATTTTCCTGGTGGATTTTTCAATTACTATTTACACCTTTTATACCTTCACGTTGGGATTCCTGTACTGCCCGTGGAGCTTGGTTTTGCCGTTTCCGTATTGGATGGCGAATTTTGGACAGTGGTGCAAACAGCGGAAGCACAGGGCGCACTCTTTCTTTACCCAGACGGGCTTCTTTTCCTGAATTTCAATGGCCTGTACCGGACATTTCCTTGCACACAGCCCACAGCCGATGCACCGCTCTTCCACATAGAAATTCTTTGTCTTGCGTTCGGAGTTCAAGAGAGGGTCAGTAAACAACCTGACTGCATACGGCAGTCGTCCGCGGGTATGATTGCCTGCGACTCTACGACGGATTTGTCCAATCGCCTTGTCTATATACTTTTCGGCGGCTTCATTCGTCTTGACGACCTTGGCCGCATCTGTGAGGTCAAATATGGGGGTCCACGTGTCCGGCATCTTGACACCGAAGGAAGCGGAAAGGCTTATGCCTCGGCGTTTGAGAATTCTCCTTGCGTCCTCGCCGCAGCAGCCAGGAGTGGTGCCATAAGTAGCCACAAGGAAAGTATAGCAACAGCCGGTGAGTGTCAAACTCTCCAGAAACTGCCTTGTAAGGAACGGGAGTTCCCACCAGTGGGTTGGAGTGACGATGCCGAAAACTTCGCCGTCCGCAAGAGCGATTTCGGGGTTCAGCCCTTCTATTGTTACCGCCTCATCACCAATAGCCTCGGCAATTCGCTGTGCAACATATTTGCTGTTGCCTGTACCTGAAAAATATGCTATCATAGCCAATCTTGCTGCTAAAGTCCGGCGAACTTGACCATAAATGTCTGAGGCAGAATCTTGGCAAGCAAACGGTAGAACTTGTAAAACGCCCCTGTGGTATATACCGCCCTGCCTCGTTTTGCAGCACGGAGAGAATTTACGGCGGCTTTCTGAACGTCCACATACGGCAAACGGCTTTGTCCTTTGGAAGGATTGGCGGTCATCTCCGTGGCCATCATTCCGGGGCACACTGTGCACACGTTGATGCGTCGGGGCTTCAGTTCCTGCCTGAGTCCGATACACATTTCATAAACAAGGGACTTCGTCGCTCCGTAAAGCACCATTCCGGTGTTCGGCACAAAGGCGGATGTAGATGATACTTCTACAACGGTCCCGCCGTCGGCGATGTACGGCAGGCAGGTCTTTGTGACGGCAACGCTCCCCTTGCAGTTAAGGTCAATCATCGAGAGCGCCTTTTCGATGGGCATTGACTCGAAGTTCCCGCTTATGCATACTCCCGCATCGTGGACGAGCAAGCGAACCTCGGGGGTCTCTTTATCCAGTTTTGCGCGCAAGGTTCCGATACTTTCCATATCCGACAGATCCAGAGGGATAATCACGCACTTTTTATCCGGGTACTTTGCGGCCACCTGCCGCAGGCGGTCTTCCCTGCGGGCAATGAGCCACAATTCATCAATTTCAGGAAACACCTGCGTGACGGCCTCCACATAGGCTGTTCCAAGTCCGGAAGACGCTCCGGTTACAATAGCTATAGCCATTCTGCTTTACATCAATTAAACATTCACCATTTTACAGGCCACAAATTTACGGATTTCAAGATGAGTAATGCGTCCCATTAGACGCAAATAGTTAAAAATCTCAGAAACGTGCCGTCAGCGTACTCGCGGGTGAACAGCCGAACTTCGCCTTGTAGCTGCGGGAGAAGAAAGAGATGCTGGAGAAACCGACATCCATCGCCACGTCCTGAATTTTCCGTCTCCCTTCCGAAAGCATCCGGTGCGCTTCCGAAAGCCGCTTGTCTATCAGCCACTTCTGCGGTGTCGTGTCAGTCAACTTCTTAAAATCGCGCTTGAACGTGGAGAGGCTGCGACCGGTGTAGTTCGCCAATTCCTCCATACTCAGGTCGTACATATAGTTCTCGTTCATAAACGACATAAGGTCTATTTTCCACGGTTCGGTGAAATCGAACAGGGACGCATAAACATTCTTGTCCGTCTTCAATACCGCCCGCAGCCCCTCGCTTATCTTCATCATTATCCATTCCTCATCGGGAGCGGCGGCGGAGCTGTAATATGGACGTATCGACTCGAAAAGGCTTACCACATCAGGACGGGCCGGAATCTTCAGAAGGCTTGTCCTGCTGCGTCTGGCGTCAGACGGCAAAGAGTTCTTGTCCATCTTCCGGTAGTAGTCCAGCAGGAAGCTCCGGGTGAACGCCAATGCTACGGAAGTGTACGGCTTACCGTCTTTAGCACAATGCTTGTGCATACTTACACGATTGTCCTTACGGACAAAAGCACACTTGCCCTCGCGGAAACGTGTGATTTTCCCGCTTTCGTCTATTTCCATCTCACCGGAATGCAGATAAAACAGCGTATGTTCTTTGACGGTAAAGGTGCATATCCTGTCCGTTTCGTGCAGATAGGTCAGGAATATGTTCGAGTACTGATGGCTGTCCCCCTATCCGGGACAGCCTCCTGCATAAAACAGGATAGCGAAAAACCAGCAATCGAAAACGAAATACCTGTTGTGCCGGACGACACTTCAGACGATACCGAAGAGCAGGACGGAGCGCCGATGTATGCCATATAGAGGCAATGCGACGATTGACGGATATGTTCGTCTATGACTACCGCACCTCCGCAGGTAATCTCTTCTTGCTGATGGCGCAGGGGGGAAGGCACAATTATGACTGGGTTACAGACTATTTCTATGTAATCCTGCCGCATCTGTTTCCTCCAATATGTACCCAAAAACGCTAAATCGGGTACATATCCAGTGAATATGTACCCGATTCTGATGAATTACGACCTTATTCATTGCGCAATCGGCGAATCTATTCTTCTTTGCTGATGTAGTTGCAGTATTCGACCAGACTCCGCTGGATGACTCCGCCGATTTTGAGCTGCTCTTTGTACTGCATCACAAGCATCGGACTCATACTGCGGTTCAGCGCGAAACGGACGACATCCTGGTCGGATTCCTTGCAGAGGATGATTCCGATTGTCGGGTTCTCGTTGGAACGCCGTTCTTCTTGGTCCAGTGCTTCAAGGTAGAATTCCAATTGTCCCTGATATGCCGGCTGGAACTCGGTGGTTTTGAGTTCAAAAGCTACCATACATTGCAGAAGCCTGTGGTAGAACAGCAGGTCTATCTTGAAAGTCTTTCCTCCTACCGTCACCGGATGTTCCTGGTCGATGAAGAGAAAGTCCTTGCCCATTTCAAGGATAAACTCCTTCATATGCTCCACGATGCCTTTCCGCAGACGGGTTTCTTTGTAGGTTTTCGGCAGACCGAGAAAATCAAGGTAGGCGGTGTCCTTGAAAAGGACCGGAGAGTTCTCATATGTCTGCTGAAGCATTGCCGACTGCACATCCTTGCCTCCGAGCAGCGAGGACATCGTGTCTGTCGTTATGGCACGCACCAGTTCCTTATTTTTGAGATGCTCGCGCTCGGCATACAACATATAGAACAGCCGTTGGTTGTCCGCTTTACAGCGGCTCATAATAGTCAGATGATTGCTCCAACCTGTTGAATATAAAACATTTGGAATTTGTGCCAATTTAATTGGCACAAATTCATCGCCTATGAATTGTGCCGATCTGATTGGCACAATTTCCTGCGTGGCTGAGGAATCTGTAATCAATTTCGGCTTTGCGTGCGCCTCAAGGCTCAGCTGCTTTACCAACCCGGTGAAACTTGCGGCGCTGTAAGTTTCGTAGAACTGAACCATCTTGTACAATGTGCGGCTGCTCCATCCACGCACGGTGGCATCTTGAGTTCTGATGTATTCTGCAAGTTTCTTGACAACTGCTTCTCCCCATTCTGCATTGCTGAGTTTCTTGCTGATATAGCCGCCGACCTCCCACAACATCGTGAGGGATTCTGTGTCGATTCTTTTGGCAATCCTCTGACGGTGCGTCTGGATTATGTTATAAACAGCCTGAAAATCGGAAACGGGAATGTCGGTCGGCAGGGCAATGTCTTTCTTCATCACATCAAACTTTTATCGTTCTACAAAGATACATTATTTTCACTCTCCCCAGGCGTTGTCGATGATTTTCATTGCGTCGGCTTTGGTCTTTTCGGCGATGTCGATGTAGGGGCGCATTGCCTTGTAGTCGGAGTGGCCGGTCCATTTCATTACGACCTGGGGCGGGATGCCCTGGGAGAGGGCGAAGCAGATGAAGGTGCGGCGGGCGGCGTGGGTGCCGATGAGGGCCCACTTGGGGTAGGTTTCTTCGACTCTCTGGCCGGCGCGGTAGCAGACGATGGTGACGGGGTCGGTGAATCCGCAGAGCTCGCAGAGGTCTTTGAGGTAGTGGTTCATCTTCTGGTTGGAGATGACGGGGAGGGCGAGGCCCATCGGGAACTTTTCGTCCTTATATTTTTCGAGTATCGCCTGGGCGTTCTTGCTGAGGTCGATCGGGAGGCGGTCGTTGGTCTTCTGGGTGGTGATGTAGATTTTGTCGTCGGTGATGTCGGTGCGCTTGAGGGCGGCCATATCGGAGTAGCGGAGGCTGGTGAAGGCGCAGAAGCAGAAGAGGTCGCGGGTCTTGGCGAGGGCTCCGGCTTCCTGGACGGTCTTTTCGTATTCGAGGCCGTTCATGTCGGTGAGCTTGACTTTGGTGCCGTTGGCGGGGATGTCGTAGCGGTAGAGTTTCAGGAGTTCTTCTTTGGTGAGGAAGATGACGGGCTTTTCGAGGACTTTGAATTTCGGGCGGTATTTGTTGACTGCTTCTTCGGTGCAGTAGCCTTTGCGGATGGCCCAGTTGAGGAACCATTTGAGGTTATTGAATTGCTTCTGGACGGTTTTCTCCTCGAGGTTCTGCTTGACGCGGAGGAAACGGACGAACTTGTTGATGCCATCTTCGTTGAAGTCATTGTAGCGGATGCGTTTGCTGAAGGCTTCGAGGTGGTGGCGGAAGGTTTTCCAGCACTGGAGGGTGGCGTATGCCCACTGGTTGGCTATGCTTTCTTCTCTGACGAACTGGTCGAAGTCGTCGAAGAGTGTCTTGACGGCCACCGGGGCTTTGGGGTCATTCTCTTTCTTCCCGGATGCGATCTCATACTGGTTCCGGAGTTCATCAAGGGTCGGTGTGCCGTCCAGATGACCTTCGTAATCAAAGAAGTATGCCTGGATTTTGGAAATCAGGGCGTTGATTTTCGTGGAGGAGACTCCGCTGGAGTTGGTGTAGCGAGGCTTGACTCTGCCGTCCTCCCAGGCGTCTTTCGTGCAGTTGAATCCGATGCCGGTCATATAGCGCTGGCGGCCAATCGAGACGGATACTCGGATGGGGTATTCGTTCTTCTTGTTCGGGACCGGATAGAGGTAAAATCTTACGGGCATAATTCAGAGATTTATTCGTTCGACCTGTGACGAAAGGTCCATCCTCTGTGTTGGACTTTCATCTAAACACAAAGTTAAACACAATATCACTAAGATACAAATAAATCTTACTGAACTATATTAAATATCATCTCGTTAAAAATCAGCGAAATAGATATTGTGTTGAATTAAGTTAATTGCTAACTTTATTCCGCCCATCTCCACTTGAAATGCCTCTCAGGTTATCTGAGGGGCATTTTTCAAAAATGTACCCCAAACTGACCCCGAATTTGTCTGAATTTATTTGACTTTATATGACTTTGTGTGGAAGAACCCATCAGGACCAAACTACCGTGTCGTACGATATTTCTGCTTCGGATGGTTAGGGGTCTCCGGATAAAGACGCTCCAGGAGTCCGGATTTAATCATCTGAGGCAGGACTTTCTCCTTAATATAACGCAATCCCTTTCCAGTATATACGGAAATATTATCTGGAGTTCGCCAATCAGAGCAGAACTGCAGTATATTCTCCGATAGTATTTTTCTGGACAATCTTTTTTGTGGCCCGTAAATATCCACCAAATGCTGATTCTTCGGAAATGAACTACCCATATTATCAGCCGAACTACCCACCTTAGCATCAGAACTACCCACCTTAACTACCCACTTTTCGTCTTTAGGTGGGTAGTTCACATTCTTGATGGTGGTATAGAAGACATTGGCTTCGGAGGTGAATTCTGGATGCAGTTCTTCTTTGTATCCGTCAAGACTGGCTGAAAGGTCGCAAATCTTCCTCAAGCCTGAGCCGCGCTTTTCCATATACTCCAGATGGGTGAACACATCAGCTAGAATAGGGTTTCTGCGTACTGACGGGACCTTGGAGATGTCTCTGTTCTGGATTAAGGTGCCGTCGAACATTCCTCCCGGGCTGTTGAATTCGATGCGGTCGGCGGTGCGATGACAGGGGCTGAAAAGAGTGTGTGATACAATAGTTTTTAGTCTCCCACCAAATACCCCAGCATTTCAGAAGCAATTGAAGGCTCATTCATCCTCATTACATTGTCTTCCGCATTGTTGAAGCCGGTGAAATTAATGTTGCCGTACCAGAGAATGGTGCGGTCTATCACTGCGGCAAGTATAGTAAGGTGCTCCTTTACGACAACCTTCGCTCCACAATCGGTGAAGTATGCATCTCTGTCTGACGGCTCACGGACATAAACAACGCAGTCTGCACCACGAGTTGAAGCGGCGATTATAGCCTGACACAGAGACTTCTTTGCATAATTGAGACTCTTGCAGGAGAATACTATCATCTTTCCGGCTGACTCTATGTCCGCAGAAAGAACTGGGAGGAAATTATCCTTATTGAACACGATATCCTGCGGATTCTGCTCCAGAATCTCAGTCTGCTGCTGGCGGTATCCAATGGGCGCATAGCTCTTGAGACGACGGCTGTACATCCTTGCCAGGCAAGGGACGTGAATATCTATGTAGTCATAGACTTGCACTTCTTTCTTGCCTTCGAATTCACGATGGAGACGACCGGTATATTGCTGGACAATGTTCTGGTAGGAGACAGGCAGCGCCATAAACAGAGTATCCAGACGCGGGAAATCAAAGCCTTCACCCACGTATTTGCCTGTAGCTATCACAACAAGCGGCTCGCTGTCGGGTATCAATTTGAGACGCTCCATCGCTTCTCGTTTCTCTTTTGCCGGCGCGTTGACCGTCTTTGCTTACCCAACGTTTGGCATATACATCCTCGCGGCCGCGAAAAAGACTGCGGAATAAAGAAAGTCTCTGCGCAATGATGGCCTCCCGGTCCAGTTGTTTAGGCTTCGGTTCGGGTTCGTTTGACCTTGTCGGCAATTTCGCTTCCGGCGGGAGCATTGACCGAAGAACCGCATTCTCCGCTTTCAGGGTTTTTATAATGCCGAGGAGCCTGGCGTTTTCAGCTGCGAGTTCTTCGTAGGGAATCATAGGCTACTTCTTGATAATTTCCCAGTGGCCGCCATTGGTGGGGCCAATATGGTTAATTGTCTTTCCAAGCATTTGCTTGATGTGATAATATACGCCGTCCTTACTTAACCCAATTTTTTCAGCAATTTCGCTTATGGAAACGGTAGGGTCAGCTTCAATGAGCTCAATAATTTGTTCTTTTGTGGTAGTTTTTGTGGTAGTTGTAGTAGTTTTTGTGGTAGTACTACCAAGAAATAGTGTCAACTCCACCTGCTCCGGATCATAGAGTTCGCGGATAACGGGCTCAGGCCACTTGTTGCTTGCCCAGCCTTTCTTAATGGTGTCCACACCGCTGCCGGCGCGTTCTCCCTCTCCGATGAATTCAAACATCTTCTGGAGAATGCTGTTCCTGCAGATGCTGGTGCCGCCTTCGTAATATTGCTCAACAGAAACCAGGAGAGTTCCCGGATTCCGGAATACAAATCTGTCTGGATAATGTTCAATTACAATGCAGTGCATTGCGGTCAGGCGGGCGTGAATGATAGTGTTGACTATAGCTTCTCTTAAAGCTTTATGTGCCGGAGTGTCATCAATGCGGTTAAGCCCCTCGAGTTTGAAAGGAACAGGAAGCGATTGCGCCATTTTCATATACACTCGGCGATGGAACTGATAAAGGTTGGCAACCCAATTGCCATCGGGATGGATTCTGTCTGTCCAACGGATATCAGGGTCATTGCTGAGTTTCTCCCTGAAATCCACGTAGTAATGCGGCAGAACGCTGAGTATAGTCTCATCCAATCCGAACATCAGCACGGCTGCCAAAGTGAATCCCTTCTCTCCTGTTTCATAATTCGACACATACCCTCCAATTTTCTTGAAGAATTCAAGGTCCGAAAGTTCCACCCAAGGATGTCCACTGTGCAGGTTGTCATATAGTTGCCTGTATTGGCGTATTGTCGTCTGGTCGAAGTCTTTCTCAAGAGTGAAGTGCGTGAAAACCTTGGCGTCAAGCGGATAGTCTTTGATGTTGGAATCAGCAAACATTCTCCTGACCTCTTCATCGTCAACCTGGTAGTCGCCTTCGTGACGGCGGACATAGGTGTGGCCGAACGGGTTTTGGGTCAGATATACCGGTTTTTTGGAGTAAACCGCGCGAGGTATTCTTACGACAAGTATTTTGGAGCCTTCATAATCCTCCTCTGATACATCCTCTTCCATAGTCAGACAAATGTTGACTTTGCTCTTGTTATGGACATCATCCCAGTACTGCTTCTTGTATTTCGTCACCTGTTCGGGTGTGAGATGATCCGGAGTGAACTTGTGACCCTTCTCCTTGATGCCGAGTACAATGATGCCTCCCTCGGTATTTCCGAAGGCAGAGTATGTCTCCCAAAAGCTGTTCGGAAAGCCTCCAAGTGCGCTTTTGAATTCGACTTCGGTGTTTTCGCCCTTGTCGCAGAGGTTGCGGATATATGAGTGTAATTCCATCATAATCGCAAATTTATGATTTTTCCCGTAACACTACAACATTATGGCCAGTCCACAGAGACGGATGTTACGGGAATTTCGGGAGAAACTTCACTTTTGCGGATTTATGATATTCGGTTCTCCATCAGTTCTGTCCAATGTACCCGACAGCATCGGATAG
>CAVCDF010000057.1:0-7995 GCA_963600795.1 Anaerotignum sp.
ATCTGGATCTTCGGCGGTGACGGCTGGGCATACGACATCGGCTACGGCGGATTGGATCACGTACTGGCTCAGAATCAGGATGTCAACGTGCTGGTTCTGGATACCGAAGTGTACTCCAACACTGGCGGACAGTCCAGCAAGTCCACGCCTACCGGCTCTGTTGCCAAGTTTGCCGCTGCCGGCAAGCGCACCAAGAAGAAGGATCTGGGCATGATGGCCATGAGCTACGGCTATGTCTACGTCGCTCAGGTTGCCATGGGAGCAAGCCCTGCACAGTACCTGAACGCCATCAAGGAGGCCGAGGCCTACGACGGCCCGTCACTCATCATCGCCTACGCTCCGTGCATCAACCACGGTCTGAAGGCCGGCATGGGTCTGAGCCAGAAGGAGGAGAAGCTCGCCGTGGATTGCGGCTACTGGCATCTGTACAGGTACAATCCTGCTCTCGAGGCCGAAGGCAAGAATCCGTTCTCTCTCGACTCCAAGGAGCCTGACTGGACCAAGTTCCAGGACTTCCTCAAGGGAGAGGTACGTTTCGCTTCCCTGTACAAGCTGTTCCCTGACAAGGCGCAGGAGCTCCTGGGCCTCACCGAGGAATTCGCCAAGGTACGTTACGGCACCTACGCACGCCTCGCCGGCAAGTAGTGTTCCGCAGACATATTCAAAAAGAGGGTGACCGGATTCCGGCCACCCTTTCTTTATTGAAGGAAACCGTCACGGATGTGCGAAATTATTGTTATGTTTGCAGAAATGCGATCAAGCGATGGGAATGACTAAAAGAAACAACGGATGGTTCATCCATCTGGCGATATGGGCGGTGGTCCTGATGACGCCGTTCTTCTCCCCGCAGCCGGGGCGGCCGCTTCACGGCGGACTTGACTATTCACGGTTCATCCCAGTCATACTGTCCTTCGTCACCGTCTTCTATGTCAACTATCTGATTCTGGTCAAGAAATATCTCTCGGCACACAGGACAGGCCTGTTCATAGTCCTGAACATCGCGCTTATCGTAGCCGTCAGCATACTCGTGCCGCTTTTCTTCAGGTTCTTCGTCACTCCGGCAGGCGGCCCGCCGCCTCCGAGGCAATTCCTGGACAAAGTCAGCTTCATCGCCCGCAACACTGTGATCTACGCGGCGATAGTCGGGATAGCCGTGGCCGTCAGGATGACGACCGAATGGTACAGGAACGAGTCGAAGCGCAAGGAAATCGAAAAGGCCGGCGCGGAGGCCGAACTCGCCAACCTTAAGAACCAGGTCAACCCGCACTTCCTCTTCAACACGCTCAACAACATCTACTCGCTGATCCAGATCGATCCTGCGCAGGCTCAGGAAGCCGTCCACGACCTCAGCGGCCTGCTCCGCTACGTACTCTACGAGAGCCGGAACCGGACCGTCCCGCTTTCCAAGGAGTGCACGTTCATCAAGGAATATATCAAACTGATGAGCACGAGACTTTCTTCCGGCGTAAGCCTCGAAGTGTCCATTCCAGACTGTCCGTCCTCGACGCAGGTCGCTCCCCTGCTGTTCATCCCGCTAGTGGAAAATGCCTTCAAGCACGGTGTCAGCGGAACCGAGCCGTCATTCATCAGGATTTCGCTTGCAGAAAGCCCAGGTTGCGTGGAATTCCTGGTCGAGAACAGCTGCTTCCCGAAAGACGACACCGACAGAAGCGGTTCGGGCATAGGGATCGCCAACCTCAAGAGACGCCTGGAGATGATCTACCCGGGCAAACATTCCTACGAATACGGCAGGGTGCAGAGCACCTACAGAAGCCTTCTGCGAATCAGAACCGATTAGTTATGGGCAAGATTTCCTGCATAGTCATCGATGACGAGCCGCTGGCCGCCAGGCTGGTGGAGACCTACGTGAACAAGACTCCGTTCCTTGAACTGAAGGGAACCTTCAACAGCGGATCGGCCGCATTCACCTTTCTTCAGGACAATCCGGTCGACCTGCTTTTCTGCGACATACAGATGCCCGGACTCAGCGGGATGGAACTTTCAAGGATGCTGCCAGAAAACACCAGAATCATATTCACGACCGCTTTCAGTGAATATGCCCTCGAGGGTTTCAAGGTGCGGGCTCTCGACTACCTGCTGAAGCCGATATCCTACGAGGACTTCCTCACCGCCGCCCTCAAGGCAAAGGAACATTTCGACAGAAACTCTGAAAGTCCCGCCGGAAAGGTCAGAAGCATATTCGTGAAGACCGAATACCGCCTCCAGCAGATCGAGCTTGACAGAATCACCTACATCGAAGGATTCAAGGACTACGTCAGGATACATCTCGATGACGGCACACCGCCCGTGCTGTCGCTGATGCGGCTGAAGAATCTCGAGGACACCCTGCCGGCCGACCGCTTCGTGCGAGTCCACAAGTCATTCATAGTGCAGACCTCAAGAATCGAGGCCATAGAACGAGCACGGATCATCATAGGAAAGGACTATATTCCTATCGGAGAAACCTATCAGGACGCACTTTTCCGTGCCATATCCGGCACGTCGCTTCTTCCCGCCGACAAACCCGGCAAGCGGTAACGCTTATTTCTTCACAGCCTCTTTTCCGTCCTCCTTCGGAAGGACAATGGTGCGGAAACGCTTCTGACGGCGCTCCCAGCGCTCGCGGGCGAACTGCTGCATGTCGGTGGCCTGGTCGTTCTCGTCGATAATTTCGAGGCCGAGAATCGTCTCGATGATGTCCTCAAGAGTGATGATGCCCTGGAAGCAGCCATATTCATCTATTATAAGGCACATCTGCTCGTGCTTCTTGAGCAGTTCCTCCCAGATGTGGCCGCAGGAATCCTCCTCCGAGAAGAAGGAGATCGGCCGTTTAAGTTCGACGAGGCGCTTGTCGAACTCATCGTCGGCCAGTCCTTCGAGAGCGTCGCTGAGAAGGATGTAGCCGGTGATATATTCAGGCGAATCCGCATAGACAGGGATTCTGGAGAAGTGCAGGTAGGTGTCGTTCTTGTAGAAATTCTTCAGGGTCATGTTCTCCTGCGCCGTCATAGCCACGATGCGCGGAGTCATCACGTCGCCGGCCTTCACGTTGTCCAGCTTCATTATGTTCTGGATGACCTTGTTCTCGTCGGAGTCGATGACTCCCTCCTCCGCACCGATGTTCGCCATCGCGGTCACCTCCTCGCGGCTCACAGTGGCCTCGTCATCGTCTTTCGCAAGCATCTTGCTGATGAGTCTGACGATGATCACGAGAGGGTACATCGGAATCATTATGAATGAGATGGCTCCCGTCACGAAGCCCATCAGATGCTTCCAGTAGGATGTGCCGATGGTCTTGGGAAGAATCTCCGAGAAAACCAGCACCATCAGCGTGGTCATCACCGAGATGATACCGAACCAGGTGCTGCCTAAAAGCAGAGTCGCCTGACGGCCCACGGCCGCGGCGCCCAGAGTGTTGGCAATCGTGTTGAGCGACAGGATGGCGGCCAGCGGCCTGTCGGGATCGGATTTGAACTTCAGGAACTTCTCGGCCGGCCTGTAGCCCTGTTCCTTCTTCATTGTCGCGAACGAGATCGGCGTGGACATCAGCACCGACTCCAGCAGGGAGCAGAGGAAAGAAATGGAAAGGGTACCAAGCAGGTAAACTATCAGCAAAGTCATAATTTCGTCGTATAATCAGCAAAGATAGTGAATTGACCGATGTTATACAAAAATACAATCAAACCGGCCGCGTGTGTCCTGATGGAACTGCTTGCCGCCGCGCCTGGCATAGCCTGAAGTCTCCTCCCTGGTCAGTGAATAAGCAGATGTCTGAATATCCCGAATATGTGACGACCTCCTCATCCGCCCGCACCTCCGGCAGCTCCAGTCTCGGCACTTCGGAGTAATTCACGCACCTGTCCGCATTCAACTTTGAATTTGTTCCACGCATTCGCATAATTCATAAAAAGCATAAAAAGTAGGTTCATTGTTCTTGCCAGGCGACAGAACAGTCTCCGACTATCCCTCTCCGGCAACGTTTCTGGCAGTTACCGTCGCCCGCCACCTCCTATTGCATTCTTATCACTTTCCGGTTTCATTAAGCAGAGGGAGCCACGAACCTGAATTTTGCACGTTACCAAAATTCAGAACCGTGGCTCCCTCTGCCTTCTCCACATTATCCGCTTTACTTATAATATGATGAGTTCCTCTCATCGGTCGTCACCCCCGCCTGTACCACTCCGACGACGTTTCTTGTCGGCCCGGGCAAAGGAAGGCCGCAACCCGTGGCGGACAATGCCTTGAAAATGAAGGAAAAGAGCAAAGGTCTGGTGCTGAAATCAGCACCAGACCTTTGCTTAATCAAACCTTTTTCAATCGGTTAGCCGCCACACCTCATTCTGGTCAACCCAGACCGGAGGGGCGAGAGGCACGAAGGTAGACTCGTCGAAGTTCTCTACCTCTTCCCGGTAATATGCCTGGGACGCGTTCGAACGGTTGACCGCATCGTAGGCCACAAAGGTCTCGTAGTCATATTCCCAGCCGCTCCCCTCCGACAACTTCATTATCCGCTTGTAGATGGCCTCCCGCGAAGGAGCGTTGTAGCCGCCGACATTGTGGCGCATGATGCTATAGTCAGTCGGACGATATGCCCCATACCTATAGGTCATAGCCCCTTCATATACTCCGACCTGTCCGGAATAACGGGAATCCGAGATGAAATGCGCCCAGTGTACCTGCGTTGCATCGGAAGTGACATCCACATTGGCGTAAGCCCCATCCGCATAGGTGTACCACCATTTATGGTTTGAAATCTTGCTGGATGTAATCGTGCCGGAGTAGTAGTACTCATCATCGAGTTTCGCAAAGGCATGACCTCCAGCCTCGTGGTGGATAGTCTGCGAGAACTCAGTGACATCATTATAGGTGGTCGGAACGCAGGCTATCGCCTCGCCTGTACTCCACATCCAGCAGGTGCCGGCATATCTAGTAGAGTTCAGCACTACAATGATGACGGACCTTTTCAAGTCTATCCCGGAAACTTTTCTCGCATATGCAAAAGTATTTGTGGAATTGACATTGACTCTTGTGCCGTTGCCGAAGGTGCACCCGAGGGCAGTGCCACCGCTGAAGGTCTCGGTCGTGGATTCCACCGCCACGGAATAAACGTCAAACCTGTTGCGGTAGGTCTTGTAAGGCTCCTCCGTGAATATTGCCTCCATCGCGTTCTGCGCCCAGGTGTCGAACTTAGACTTGCCGCCATATTCGCAAGCCAGCGCGCTGCGAAGGTAGCCGTCGCCCATTATGACGAATTTGATGCCGTTGCCGACGGTGTGCTTCTGGAGAAGGGTGACGGTGCCGTCAGGAGTCAGGTATTTTATCTTCGTAGTTGAAGGAATCTGCTTGAACGAGACGGTCTGGCTCTTGAGAATGTAAATCTCCGTGAGGTTCGTGCAGCCCAAAGCCGATATTCCTAAACTTGAGCCGCATCCGCTCAAGTCCAAGGTTTTAAGGTTCACATTGCCGCCGCAAGATATGGTCAGCAGGTTCGTCTGGCCGCTCAGGTCGAGGGACGAAAGGTTGTTGTCAAAGCAGACGAAGGTCGACAGCGAAACTTTACTCAAGTCAATTCTTGTAAACGAGTTGTGGGCTATGCTCAAAGTAATCAATTTCGGATTTCCGCTCAGGTCTATCGTACTCAACTTGTTGTAGGAGCAATCCAGCTGAACCAGGTTCGAGAAATTCTTCAGACCCTCGAGCGACGCGATGTTCTTCCCCGAAACGGAGATCTGAGTCACCGCCTCAGCCTCAGCCTTGCCGATCTCCCCGTCGCCGTCCTTGTCGAACTGCGCCACCAGCGCCGCCTTGAAGTTGGCATCCGGAATGTCTATGGCATCCCAGACTTTCTGCGTCACGGTGATCTTCACGGTATCCGCGCCGGCCTTGTACACTACCTTCACAACGGCAGACCTCACGTCCGGCCCGAAGTTCTGGGTGCAATGGAAGCGGAGTGTGTCCTGCCGCATCGCCTTCGTGCTGATGCCTGAGTATGTCAGCCACCCCGCCGCCTCCGACGGGACACTCACCTCATAATCGACATTCGTGTCCAGATAGACCCCGTAGTCACCCGCTTTTCCGGAGAATGAATATGCCGCCTGAGGTGCCGTGATTGTTCCTTTTACAAAGTTCAGGAATCTCACGACCGTCTTTGAATCACCTTCATAGACGAAGACGGCGACCTCACCGTCAGTCAGCGGTGATGGAGCGGTGACAGCGATTGAGCCGGCTGAAGCGCTCTTCTTCTGAAGTTTCACCGTCCATCCGCTCGACCCAAACACTTTGACCCGAGTGTCTGCGGAACCGTTGAGTATTGAATATTCAATCGTCCTGGTCTCGCCGGCAGCGATGCCGATGTCCTCAAATTCGGAAAAACGTATTCCAAGTTCACCTTTGGCCTTTGGAACTTCGAAGGTCGTCCCGTCCTTGAGTTTGATGGTAACGGTTTCCGCGTTTTCGGTCACGCTTGCGAAGAAAGAGTCTCCGTCCTCGCCGGTGGCCTTGTACATCTTCGTCCAGGTCTTCCCGCCGTCGTAGGAGATGTACCAATATTCATCCTCGATCTTCAGCTGCGGTGCGACAGCGTCCTGGCCGTCAACGCCTTGCGCCCGGATTTTCTTCCCGGCCGAGTCCTTCAGCCACTCCCCGTCCACGGTCCAGTAATACACCCCGTCCGAGTCCATCTTCACACCCACGACAGGAGTTTTTCCGTCTTTGCCGTTTTTGCCGTCCTCGCCGTTCGTACCGTCTTTGCCATTATGTATGGTTACGGTTCTGCCCGACTTGAATGTGATTGAATATCCCGTCCCGTCTTCAAGGTCCGTGACGCTGACCACCCCGTCCTGACTCTGAAGTGCCTCGACTATAGATACTAAAGCTGAAATGTTCGAGTTCATCGCCTGACACAGTTGTTCCAGCGCCGTAACCCTCCCGTCAAGACGGTCCACAGCCTCCTTCAACGCCGAGTCATCGTACTTGTCGCAGGAACTGATAACAAGGACGACTGCAATAAGGAGCCATATAACTTTTTTCAACAGTTTCATGATTCTCTAAAATAAACGATTACGCATAAGAATCCGATAGATTATCTATCGGATTCTCGATTCTAACATTTTACTTACCAACTAAATTCACGATACTGTGCCTGAGTTGTGTATTCAGTTCCATTATATTCATAGACGAATTTAGCAATAGGTTCGTGTATTCCGGCCAACCCTATGCTTATAGACCATGCCGCACTTGAACCACCTGCTATCTTATAGCCTATTGTCATGACATTACCAGCACTTCCAGTATTACCGTCTATCAATTGTACTGATTTGATATTTATGGTTTTAGTCGACTTATTTCTTACACCAAAATTTAATTTACTGCCATATTTGATAAGGTCATCAACCTTTAAAATCGTTCCTCCAGAGTAATATGCAGAGACATATCTTGTTATGTCATCGGAGACTGTTACGGTACAGGATGCCGCAAACTGTCCTTCTTCTGTCGAGACAGTTATTTTTGCCGTTCCCTCTGATATCGCAGTTACTTTTCCGTTATCCACAGTAGCTACAGCAATATTGCTACTTTCCCATTTAACATTTTTATTGGCCGCATTATCCGGGATAATAGTGGCCTTTAGTATTGAATAGTCACCAGACATAAGCATTATCGATGACGTATTTAGCTTAACGCCGGTTACTTTAGCGGTCACTGTCACCACGCACTCGGCAGTCTTGCCCCCGCAGGTCGCCTTGACGGTCGCAGTGCCGGCCTTGACGGCAGTCACCCTGCCGTTGGAGACGGTGGCGACGGAGTTGTCAGAAGATGTCCAGACCACGTTCTTGTCGCTGGCGTTGTCCGGCTTGACGGTCGCGGTCAGCGTCGCGGATTCGCCTACGGACAGAGAAAGGACTGTCTTGTTAAGAGTGATCGAACCGGTCGGCACGGTCACGGTCACCACGCACTCGGCAGTCTTGCCCCCGCAGGTCGCCTTGACGGTCGCAGTGC
>CAVCDF010000058.1:0-5595 GCA_963600795.1 Anaerotignum sp.
CGATGGCAGGACGGTAGTCCTTGCCGGCGACGGTAATCTTGACGTTGTCGAAGACGATGCCGTCGGCGTGGCGGATGTAGAAGCCCCAGGCCGGGAGTTCCTTCCAATTGGAATACTCAGGGTAACGGGTCTCCTGCTCCTCGATGGCGGCCAGTTCCTCCTTGGAGGAGCCTGCGTAGGCATATTCAGGGTCGGCCTCGCCAGGATAGACGATCTCAACGTTCTCCAGGCGCACGTTCTCGATGCGCAGGTTCGGAAGACCGGCGATTATGCTCGGGCAGGTGTTGCGAGGAAGGTCCTCGACCGGGCCTTCATAGGTGTAGCCTGCATCAGGTTTGCCAAGCGGAACCTCAGCATACACATTCTTAATCACCACATCCTTAAGGCAAGGAGTAAGCTTGTCGTTGGTGTTCCTTGTGCCGGTGCGAAGGAAGATCGGGTTGCCGGTGTTGATGCAGCGCAGGCTGTCGATCTCCACATCTTCGATGGCCGCACCGTCAACTGAAGCGATGGTGAAACCGCTGCGGTAGGTGTCGAATATGGTCATATTCTTGAACCTGAAGTGCTTGAATTTGCCGCGGGTGTAGGTACCGAACTTGATGCCGTTGGCACTGCTTCGTCCGACGCAGTTCTCCACAAGGACATTCTCGCTCACCCCGTCGGTGCTGTGGCTCTTGAAGCAATAGGCGTCGTCAGAAGCGTCGATGTAGCAGTCGCGGATGATGACATCGCTGCAGTCGACCACATCAATGCCGTCGTTGTTCCAGTAGCATTTGGCATCCACGGTGATTCCTTCAACCAGAAGATTGCGGCACTTGTCATACTGCTGGTTCCAGCTGCCCGGGTCTTTAAGGGTTATACCCTTGATGGTCACGTTGTTGCACTTGTAGAAATGCAGGTTCTCAGGACGGATGCCCTCGTTGACACGGTCGTTGCCGAGTTTGTCCTCGATAAGTCCCATATGCACGAAATCCACGAAGCGGGTCGCGATGGCGAAGCCTCGTCCGTTGATCGTTCCCTCGCCGGTGATGCCGACATTCTCCTGCATCACACCGAACACAAGGGCTGTCCACCTCGCGTCCGCGTCACGGACATAGTCGTAAGGATTGAGCGAACCAAGAAGAGCGGAACCCTTCTCGATGTGGAGGGTAACCCCGTTTTTGAGATAGAGCGAACCGGAGACATAGTCGCCGTTGTCAAGGATGACACGGCCGCCGCCCTTCGAGGCAGCGAAATCGATGGCTGCCTGGATGCTTGCGGTGTTGGTGGTCACGCCGTCGGCCTTCGCACCGAAATCGCGGGCGAAGAAATCAGTCGCGCCGAGCGCCTGGGCCGAACCCGCCATAAGCAGAATGGCCAATGAATATTTCAAGAATTTTTTCATGATCTTAAACTTGATTCCGGCCCCTGCGGAAGGGGCCGGGATGTTTTGTTAATATAATTGTACAGGTCCTATCAGACCGGCCGAGACATAAGGCTGGCTGCGCTTGAGGATGTAGCGCTGCGCCACCTTGTTGTCCTTGAGAGTCTGCATGTAGTTGCCCATAAGAGTCGTGACTTTGACCTCGATGGTGTTGTCGCCCTGCTTCAGGGCGCCGGCGACATCGTAGACACGCTCGCCGAACCACTTGACTCCGAGAGGCTTGCCGTTGACGCTCACCTCGCAGATGTCAGCCACCTTGCCGAGATTGAGGTACTTAGGAAGCTTGCCGGAAAGGGTCACGGTCTTGGTGTAGGTCACATCGCCCATAAAGTTCCTGTAGGCGGTGTCCTTCATCTCCTTGAAGTCCACAAGGCTGTCAAGGCTGGCCGTCCAGGTCGTGTCAGGATAGCTGTGGTGCATCTTGACATCCCAAGAGCCCTCAACCTTGACGGCATCGTCTCCGGAAAGCGGAAGCCTGCTCCAGACAGGGGCGCTGCCGCCCAGCTTGTTGAACACGAAGAGATAGGTCTCCGACGGACCGAAACGGAAATGCATCTTGCCGGTCTTGTCGACAGGGAGCGTGTAACGCTTGCCGGTTGCAGGGTCGTAAAGCCAGGCATGATGACCGGCAGTCACTGATTTAGGGAAAACGATGTCGGTCTCTTTCGCCTCGCTCATGTGGGCGTTCATAAAGAGGAACACATCGCTGCCGTCATCGGTGATGTACTGGTTCTGAAGAAGGAATCTGTCCGGATCCGAAATGGTAAGGGTGTGAGGAAGGTTGTACTTCTCCATCACGTCCTTGTACCATTCAAGGTACTTTCCGTCAGACGGTTTCTCCAGCAGGATGAAGTTGTCAGGGTACTGCTTAAGACGCTCCACTGTGGAGGCGATGGCCTTGTCACGGGCCTCGTAGTCCTTGAGTCCCAGCGACTTCTCAGGGTATTTGCCGATGCAGAAGACCCTGCCGCCACCCTTGACGAACTCCTCCAGTTTAGCAAGTGTCTCAGGAGTCGTGCTTGTCACCTCGACGAGGAACAGGTCGGAATATTCCTTAGGCCCGTAGCAGATCTTGCCGTCACGGATGACCGCGTCGGAGAGGATAATCTCGCTGACATAGTCCGCTCCGCCGCCGTTCTTGTGGATGGCCTCCCAGATGAGGGAGGTGTAAGGCACGTTGAGTTTCACCGGGAACGGTTCCGTCTGCACACCCATCTCGCCCCACATGTCGTAGTTGGCAGGCAGGATGGCGATGTCGGTGTACATATCAGCGTTCTGCAGCTGGCTGGAGATCCTCGCGCGGTAGTCGTTGAGGTTGTTCACATAAGGCCACCAGGTGTTCCTCTCGTTGTGGAAGGTGCCGTACTGCACCCAGCCCGGGAAGTCAGCCTTGAGCGGGGAGTAGTTGAAACCGTGCCAGACAGAATGCGTCGTTCCGGAGATGGCGCTCATGTCAGAACCCACCTTCAGAAACTCCAGAGTGGTAGTGAAGACCTTGTAGGTGTTGGTCATCTCCTCGGCGCTGACGACGCGCTTGCCGGTCAGATGGGCGGCCGATGAGACGTACTTGTTGATCATCGTGTAACCGCGGCCTCTGCGGTAGTCCTCGTCACCCATCTCCTCGCCGATCTTGTGCTTCAGCCAGTTGGTGGTCCAGGACTCCCCTTCCGGGATGTCGTAGCCGAGGGAGGATTCCTCAGGGAAGAAACCTCTTCCGTAGGCCTGGGCGCGGGATTTCACGCCTTTCTCCTTGCACCAGGAAAGGAAGGTCTGCGTGTAGCGTTCGTGCAGCAGTTCGGCCTTGGTCAGTTCAAAATCGAAGCGGACCCTGTTGACCTCCTCCTGGAACTTAGCGCCCTTCTTGGAGCCATATTCAAAATTCTTCACATCGCCGAGTCTGCCGACCTCGAACATCGTGAACGGCAGCCACGGCATCAGGTCGTAGCCCCTGCGGGCCTTGAACTCCTCCGCGAAATCGCTGGTCCAGTTGCAGCCTTCAAGCTCCATACTGTCCACGAAGAAGGCGCGCAGATGGCTTGAAAGCGGACCGATCTTGCCTTCGATCGTGTCGGCCATATTGTCGAGATAGTGGCGCACGGCGGCAGCGTCCATATGGTTCAGAATCGAACCGGCAGCACCCGGAGCTCCGTTGATCACGCAGGCGAAAGACTCGTACTTGACGAGGGCATAAAGCTGCCAGTCCCCCTTCGGAACATCGACGGTGATCACATCATCCTTGATGTTGCCCGAAAGGTCGATCGTCTCGCTGAGGTCGTTGACCGGATCAGGAGCGAGGAAGACGGACACCAGTTCCGGAGTGCGGGAGGTGTTCACCTTCGTCACACCGGGATCGATGTTCTTGAATATGTTGAATTTGGACATCTCGAGCCTCTCTCCGCCGGTCACCTTCTGGGCGTAGGTCAGCATCACGGACGCCCTCTCCTCGCGGGGGAGGGTCTCCGCGCCGAACGGCCAGCCCGAACCGATGATGAGGTCGCAGGTCATACCGATGCGCTCGGCCTCGTCAAAGACGACCTTGAGCATGTCGATCCAGTCGTCGCTGAGCCATTTGAGGGCCTTGGTGTCCTTGGCGTCAGCCCCGTAAGGGAAGGATATCGGGTTGATCTCGACTCCGCCGATGCCGGCGGCCTTCATTATGTGAAGCTCACGGACAAGTTCCTCGGCCTCGACCCTGTCGCCGTTCCACCACCAGCGCACGAACGGGCGGTAGTGGCTGTCAGGATTCTGGAACTGTTTGTACAGGTCCTTGGACGAGGTTTTCGCCGTGAGGTCGGAAGAAGCCACCGCCAATGAGGCCAGCCCCACGGCGACGGCAGTTATGTACTTTAAAATTTTCATCAAAAACTAGTCTTCGTGCTTAAGAGTCTTCGGAGTCCCTGAGTAGACAAGATAGTTGTCGATCACGATGTTCATGTTGTCCTGCTTGTTGAGGAACTTGAACGTCAGAGTGTGCTTACCTTCAGGAAGATCGTACTTCCAGTAGAGGTCGGCCGCTCCGCCGTTGCCCTTGACAGGGTTCTTGGCGACTGCTGAGAGTTCTCCGTCAAGGTAGATCTCGATCTCGCTCTTGTAACCGGTGGTGTCATCGTAGCCGGCACCCTTGAAGTTATGGTACTTCACAACGATGCCCTTGCCCTCGAACTCGATCTTGTCGATCTTGGTGACGGTCTGCTTTACCTCGACGCGGCACTTAGGATAGTGGTCGGCAAAAGCCTTCTCGTAGCGGACGGCCTCAGGCTTCTGCACCTTGATGGTGACATTGTCGCCGTCGACTGAACCGCCGTTCTTCTCAACAACCTGGAGAGCCTGTGAGAGGGAATATTCAGTAGCCTTGTTGATGGAGATGTCGGTGTAAACGAAAGGCCTGTCAAGGACGACCTTCACAGGATCAGTCCAGTAGGCAGGGATGTTGCTGTAGCCCAGCATAGTGCCGAGGATTCCGCCGGCGGAAGAAGGGTTGCAGTCAGAGTCCTGGCCGCAGCGGGTGGAGATGTCAAGAGTCTTGGTGTAGTCCTTCTGACCGTAGAGCAGGCCGATGATGATGTAGCCGCTGTTGATGACCGCGTCGATGTTGAACGACTTGTCGACTCCGTCAGGGCAGCCGATGTCGTAGCCGTACTTCTCGTTGAAGAGAGCCCAGGTGATGTGCCAGTCCTTAGGATACTGCTTGTACCATTTGATGACGTCGGCCATAGCCTTGTAGTAGTTGCTCTGGGCAGGGATGGCCTTCAGGGCCTCGCTGACGACGAAGTTGATGTCATCGCTGACGAAGGCAAGGGCGTACATCGCTGCTACATACACTCCGCCGTACCAGCCGTCACCGTAGTTCATGATGTGACCGATGCCGTCTGAATAATAGGATGAAGTGTTGACCATACCCGGAGCCATCAGACCGGCGTAGTCAGCCTCAATCTGGAAGTCGATGTCGTCGGCGTGAGGGTTGTTGTGCCAGTCACCGGATGCAGGTGGCATCACACCGTTGATGATGTTGTAGCGGGCGTGGCCGTTGGCGTGCCAGAGAGGGTACTTGGCATAGGCAAAAGCGTTGGCGAACGACTCGATAGGAGCGTCAAGACCTTCCTTCTGGAACACCTCGACGAAAGTGAGGTCCATGTACACGTCGTCGTAGATGCCCGGAACGTTGTCGTACC
>CAVCDF010000059.1:0-36757 GCA_963600795.1 Anaerotignum sp.
GAGAAGCAGGGCCTGGGCGTATTTTTCAAGTTCCTGATAGTTGTAGCCTTTCAGGGAGATTCTGTTGCTCCTTGCGGATGAAACCACGTTGTTGTTGAAACTATGGTCGTCGATGCCATAGACCACCCAGTTCGCTCCGCCGAAATTGATTGCCATCTTGGTGACCTCCGATTTTAGCACGGCGGGGAATTCCGTGTTCTCGAACTCCGGCTTGAACTCGACTTCTATTTCGGAATAGTTGTAAGACTGCACTGAAGTGGTGAAGACGGAGATTTCATCGAATTTGGCCAGATAGTTCTCCATCGCCTTCACGACATCGTTCAACTGGTTCACGGTACATCCCTCAAGCATTCCCGCAATGATGTGCAGGCACTTTTTCTGAGGCTTGCGGTAGAAGTTGGACCTGTCCAGCGACTTGTAGAACAGACCGAAAGAGGAACCGGCTATCTTGTCAATCACCTGCCGGTTGTTGTCGTAAGGTCTCCAGCTCACTATCTTGTTCAGGAACAGCTCGAATTTTCCGGCCCTTTCCTTTTCAAAATCCGACATTCTGGCAGGAAGGACGCAGAGGGGGATTCCGAAAGCTGCGATGAAAAGGACGACATAGACCCAGCGGTGCCTGACTCCCCAGCCGATGTACCCGGTGTAGAATCTGTTCCACCGCAATGTTCTTCTGGCGCGCCTGACGGATTTTGAATATTCGACATTCTTTACCGGAATGTATTCCATCAGGGACGGGATGAACAGGTAGGAGATGACAAGCGACAGCCCGAGATTGATGACGATCACCCAGATGAAGTCCACGAGGTTGGCTTTTTCGTTCTCCGGGAGCAGCAGCACCATAAGCAGGGCCCCGACGGTGGTGGCCGCCGCCGAAAGAATCGAAGGGAAGGCCTTCATGTCCTTGTAATGGCCATAGTGGTCAATCATCACGATGGAAGTGTCGATGATGATTCCGAGCGAGACGGTGATGCCGGCAAGAGTGTAGATGTGGATCTGGAGGCCTGCCAGCGCATAGATCATCAGCGCCGTCAGCACGTTGACCGTCAGCGTGAAGACTATTATCAGCATATATCTCCAGGACCTGTTGATCAGGAACACGAAAAGCAGCAGAATCAGGATGCACAGTGCGGTGCGCCTGTAGATCTTGGAGAGTTCTCCGGAGACATATTCGGAAGAATCGTAGGCAAGGCTGGCGGTGATTTCCGCCGGGAACCCCTTCTGGAGCTCGGACATACGCTCCTTTACTGCCGCGGCCACTGTGAGAAGATTCGCGGTGGAGGCCACTTCCACGGTAACGGTGATGGTGTTCAGACCGTTGACACGATAGTAAGATGTCGGCACGGACTCTTCGTAGCGCCATTGTGCAAGGTCCCTGAGGTAGATGACGGTGCCGTCGACATTCTTTACCGGAATCGCCCCGAAATCCTTCTGCGAGGACTCCTTCAAGCGTACCGTCACGAGCCCCCGGTCAGTTTCGGCCATGCCGAGAATGTCCTCCCGGTAGTAGGAATTGAAGGCGGTGGCGATTTCATCTGCCGTGATGCCCGCCGCTTGGATTTTGTCGGCATCGAACGTGATAACCCACTGGAAAGGGACGCCTCCGGAGATGTTGACTTTGTCCACGCCGGGAATCGCCGCCAGGTGGCTGAGAATATGCTCCTTGGCATATTTCGAAATTTCCAGCGAAGGAATCGGCCCTTTGACGAGGTAGGACAGGTGCGAGTCGCTGTCTCCGCCGGAACGTGAGATTCTCGGATAGGTGACGCCGTCTGGCAGGCTGGAGTTTATGTTTCTGATGGCTGAGGCCACCTCAAATCTGGCGGCGTCCATATCCGTTCCCTTGCGGAAGGTGACCGTCACCGAGCCTGCGCCTTTCCGGGAACTCGATGAAATGTCCGTGACATTCTGAAGTCCGGCAAGAACGCCCTCTATCTTCGACGTAGCCTCGCTTTCTATGATGCTTGCCGAAGCGTTGACGTAACTGAAGGAAACGGTAATCTGCCTGTTTTCGGACGTAGGAGTGTACTGTATGCTGAGACGCGGCAGGCAGGCCAGCCCTACAAGGGACAGCGCCACCATAATCAGCACAACGGAAAATGGTGAAAGCCTATTTCCTCTTCCTGTCATTGTAGATTGAATAATAGACGGCAGGAACCACGAAGAGGCTGACCAGCGTGCCGACGACCATTCCGGCAATCACCACAAGCGACATCGGGTACTGCAGGTCGTCCCCCATACTTCCCCTGGACAGAAACGGACATACGGCCAGAATCGTGGTCAGGGAGGTCATAATGATGGCTTTGACTCTTCGGGAGGAAGCGTCGATGACGGCCCTTTCAAGGCTTTCGCCAGCCTTGCGCATCCGGTTGATCGTGTCAATCTTCAGGATCGAGTCGTTGATCACGATACCTGTGATCACAATCAGGCCGATCAGCGACATAAGGTTGATGCTGACTCCGAAAATCCACAGAACTAGAAGCGAAGCGAAGATGTCCACGAGGACCTCTGACAGGATGATAAGCGGCTGCACCAGTGATTCGAACTGAGAGGCCAGAATCAGGTAGAGCAGAATCAGGGCGACAATCAGTATAAGGATCATCTCTCTGATCATCTTGCCATTGGAGAACCAGGAGCCTGAATATCCGACCTCGAAGTCGCCGTTGTCGCGGACTACGCTGCTGACCGTTGACATCACCGGCTTGATCCGGTCTGAAGCGATGTCGAGAGCAAGAGGATAGTAACTGTCCTCCTGTCCCGCCACGACAGTCTTCAAGTCTTCCACGAACGTCTGCCGCATAAGGTCCGAGACGGGTATCCTGAAGATGCCGTCAGTTTCCGATGTCTTTTCGATGAAGGTGTTCTGAAGAATCTCCAGCAGACTGGATGCGTTTGATCCGGTCACCACCGGGACTGTGTTCGTTCCCTGAACTATGCTGAACAGCCTGTTCTCGTTCAGGGCATTCTTGAGGATGCCCGCGAGGTCTGAGTAGCTGATGTCGTAGAGCGCAAGAAGTTCCGGATCGGCAATGAACAGAGCGTCAGTCCTGACAGGAGGGTCGGCGACCTGGACTCCCGGCAAGGCTTCCCTGATTTCAGCGAGAAGATCCTTCAGCCTGCTGACATCCACGTCGCCGGTTTTTACCGGGCGGAGCCGCGCCAGCAGAGGAGCCTCGTTACGCGAGAAAACCATATCGAAGATGTTTCCCGAAGCTTCGAAGGAATATGTCGCTTCAGGATAGTCTCTGTCCATCAGTGACTTGAGCTCTGCTCTGACCCGTTCCAGCGTTCCGGCGTCCGGACACTTGACATAGACGGAGGCTTCGGATATTCCCTGGTCCCCGCTATGGCTGAGGATGAACTGTTGCGAGCCGACCAGAGCAGTCGTCTGTTCCGCCTTTCCCGCCAGAGCCGCCTCCAGTCCTTTGACTCTTTCCGCGTTGTTCTCCACTGAAACGTGTTCGTTCCATTCGATCTTGAGGATGGTGTCTGTCTGCGTCATTTCCGGCAGCCTTGTCTTGGGCATCAGGACAAAGCAGACCGTCATTCCGACGGCGGACACTGCAAGAAGGCCCCAGGCAACGGCCCTGTGCCTGATGAACCATCCCATCCATCTGTCGTCCCATCTGCGGATCGCTTCGTCGAAATTGATTCTGTCAAGCAGCGGGCTGGGACGGAAAACGTCGGATTTCCTGTACCACCAGTAGTAATAGACCGGGATGACCGTCACGGTCACGACATAGGAAGTTAGAAGCACGATCGTGACTGACATCGCCTGGTCATAGAACATCGCTCCGGCTATTCCGCTGAGGAATATCAGAGGAATGAACACGGCGCAGGTTGTCAGCACCGAACTCAGCATAGCGCCACGGACCTCGCCAGTTCCTTCCAGAACCGCTGACCGCAGGTCTCCTTCGCGCTGCCAGCGGCCCGTGATGTTGTCGACAAGCACCACGGTGTTGTCCGTCATCATTCCGACGCCTAGAAGCAGTCCGGCAAGAGAGATGATGTTCAGGGTCAGTCCCACGGCATAGAAGCAGAGCATCGAGAAGACCAGGGCCACGGGCATAGTGAGCACCACAAGGGCAGGCGAGCGGAAGTCCCTCATAAAGAGGAATATGATGACGCTTGCCAGAATCAGGGCAACGACTATGTTCTGGATCAGGTTGTTGATGGTGTATTCAAGCAGCTGAGTCTGGTCCCGCGTGATCTCGAATTCAAGTTGAGGGTAATCCTTTCTGAAGCTGTCCATCAGACCGTTCATCGCTGACTTCAGGTCGGCCATCTTTGCTTCGCTCTGCTTGATGATGGCAAGACAGACGGCATCTTCTCCGTTGGAGCGCACAAGACCTGTCCTCTTGGCCGGATGGACGATGACTCTGGCGACATCCTTTATCTGGAACAGCCTTCCGTTGGACTTGAACCAGATCGACGCTATGTCTTCGGCTGAGGATGCGTGAGCGTCGAACTTGACGTTGTAGCGGTACTCTCCGTCCCTGATGGTCAGACTTCCCAGCTGGATGTTGGAACCGGTCACGCAGCTCTCGAAGCCGCTCATCGTCATCCCTATCTGGCTGAGTTTCGCCTCGTCCGGAAGTATGAGTATCTCGTCGCTGACAAGACCGCTTATGTCCACCATCGCGACTTCAGGCAGCTGCTCTATCCGTTTGCTGATCACGTCTCTGGCAAAGCGGCTCATCTGTGAGAAGTCATCGCTGACAGGGAAAAGGTCGGAGTCTGCGGTTTCCGGAACATCCTTCCGGGTTTCAGTTTCATACGGAGCCTTTGCTTTCCGTTCGCCTGTTATGTTGACGAAGAAAGCCGGGATGTCGGTGGCGCTGGCCTTCAGGACTTTCGGCCGGCTGATGTTTCCCAGGCTGGACATTGACCTGTCAATCTTCTCGTTTACTTCGATGAAGAGATAGTCGATGTCCGCTCCGTGGCTGAATGTGAGCCTGATTGTGCCGTTGCCGTCCTTAGCTTCGCTGACGATGTCCTCAAGTCCGTTTATCTGAATCAGCTGCTGGCGCAGAGGCTTCAGCACGCTCTCATCCATCTCTCTGGCCGACAGTTCTGACGATGTGGCCTGTACCGTGATGTACGGAATCGCCACGTCCGGTATCAGGGACACCGGCAGCAGACGGATGCTGACGATGCCCAGAACGATGACGACCAAAGTTATCATCGTGACGGTTATCGGGCGGTCGATCAGATGCTTAAGCATTTTTTTCTATTCTTCTTTTATCAGCACGTCGGAATTGTCGGCAAGGTTCAGGTTGCCGGAAACGATCACTTTGTCTCCTTCGTTCAGCACGGCGCTTCTGTCCTTGTTGGCTTCGACCACGTGCGATTCACCGTTGGAATAGAGTATGGTGACATAGGTCCAGTGGGCCTTTCCGTCGTCCGTGCAGGTGAACAGCACGTCCAGATTGTCGCGGATCACCACTGCGCTGCGAGGCACGACAAGCTGGTCCGGAATCATTCTCTCGACTGTCACCTTGACGTTCATGCCGTCAATCAGCGAGCCGTCGTTTCTGACCTGTGCGGTCACGGAAATCTGTCCCTTTGAATCGACAAGCGGATTGATGGCCGTCACCTTCCCTGAATATTCCCTGGTCTCGTCCGCGAACGGGCGCACCTTCACAGGCAGACCTATGGAGATGAATGAATATTCCGACTCCATCACAGTGAAATCGACTTCCAGGACGCTGTCGTCGACTATCGTGCAGAATGCGGCGGCCGGCGCCTGGTCGAACGGCTTTTGCTTTATGTCCGCCACGCGGCCTGAAAAAGGAGCCTTCAGGACAGTCCCGGCCAGTTCATAGGAAGAGCTGGCAAGGCTGTTCTTCGCTGCGGCGTAGCCGGACTTTATCTTTGCGGTCGCAAGCAGGTCGGCAGGAACGGAGAGAGTGTCCCCGGCGGAATAGCCCTGCCCGACCAGATAGTCGTACAGTTCCAGTTCGGCCTTGCGGAACGAGAGTAGCGCGGACTCCTTGGCAAGTTTCAGGTCCGGCCTGTCCAGCGTTGCAATCACGGCACCTGCGGAAGCATATTCACCGTTTCTCGCTTTTATCGCTGAAATCTTGCCTGAGGACCTGAACTGCAGGGCGCTTTTCTTTGATGCGACCAGTTTGCCGTTGGACAGCAGCTGCCTGGCAAAGTCTTTCCTTTCTAGCGTGATGACCGAAACTTCATTTATCTGCGGGCTGTAGGCAAGTTTCCCGTCCTTGGCCTCGTCCGTCTTTTTGTCCCCGCCGCAGGAAACCGCGGCAAAAGCCAGTCCGCAGACCAGAAGGGACGCAAGCATATTCTTTTTCATATTCATCGGTTCTGAATCATTCAACCATTTCCTTGACGCTGATGTCAATGTCCTTGCCGGCGATGAAGTCGTAGAGAGTGTATTTCCGGAGCGAATAGTAGTAGTTCCAGAAATTGGAGTAGTCCGTGATGTACTTCGTCATCGCAGATTCGCTGTCGTTCTGGGCGTCGGTCAGTTCGGTAACCGTGGCGGAACCTCGCTGGAACTTGTCCATCATCAGAGAGTACCTTTCCGCGGCGATTTCCATAGCCTTCCTCGAGGCTATGCACTGCTGGCGCTGGTTGTTGAACTGCCCGACTGCGGTGAAGATTTTCATCCGGTACTCGTTCTCGCTCTGTATGGCCTGCGCCTTGACCACTTCCTCGGCGGCCTTGGCCTTCTGGACCTTGCCCTTGCCGAGCCCCCAGTCGAAGATCGGAACGCTGAAGGTCAGACCGACGACTTCCTGGTTGAGGAGGTCATTGTAAACATCCGGCAAGCCTTCGCCTGTCTGCGAAAGGCCGAATCTGGCACTGAGGCTCATCGAGACTCCACGGCTGGCCTTTGCCTTTGCCACGTCCGAGGCCGCATTGAGCCTGTTGATTTCATTGTCCAGCGTGAACGTCGAGTTCTTCAGGGCTTTTGCAATCACGAAGTCATAGTCCATCAGGATGTCCGGCAGCGTCTCGTCAAGCACGGGCTCTACTTCCACAGATTCGTCGTAGCCGAGAATCGAGTTGAGGCTCATCCTTGCCTGGCGTACGTTGACAAGGCTCTCTCCGATCGAGATGCTGTCGTTGAGGGCGCGCAGTTCAAGCTGAAGATAGTCGGCTCTTGTCACGTTTCCGAGCTTCATCCTTTCCTTGGCCACGGAACGCATCTTTACCGTGTTCTCGAAATTCGATTTCGCCGCCTCGTAGTTCTTGATTGTCTGGGCCAGGGTGAAATATGCGGCCACGGCATTGATTGTCACCTGTTCCATCGATTCGATGTAATTCCGTCTGCCGCGTTCGTACTCCTTGGGTTCAATGAGCTTGTCCCATTTGAACTGGTTGTAGGCGAACAGCGGCTGGGAATAGCTGACTGTTATAGGCTGGGAGTACCACGTCAGATTCTTGTTGGCTCCGTACTGGTCGATTCTGGAAAGGTCGGAATAGACATAAAGCTTTCCTCCCGTAAACGTGATGTTCTGGGCTATCTGAAGTCCGAGGCTGTTCTGCAGATTGTAAGTGTCCGCGTAGCGGAAAGAGCCGTCTTCGTAGCTCTGGAGCAGGGTCAGTGAACGGTCGAAGTTCATCAGATTGCCATAAAGAACGAGCGACGGCAGCCTGCTTGCCTGGTAGGACCTGTAGGCCCAGTAGGTTGAAACAAATGCGTGTTTCGCCTCCAGGGCGGCTACAGACTGGCTTTTAGCAGTCCCGATCGCCTCTGAAAGTGTCATCCTGTTCTGCGCTTCAAGCAATCCGCCGGAAAGAAGCATTGCCAGCGCGCAGGACGCAATCCGGAATTTACGTTTGAAAGTCATAGAGAATCATCAACTTCAGCCTACAGATTCCATTTCAGAAGACGTTCGTTTTCCGAATCTACTGCATAAAGTACATTGTTGTCCAGATCGGCGCAAACCCCTCCGACATATTTTGGGACTTTGATGCTTGCCACCGGTCTTCCATCCCATTGGAAAGCCATCACTGTCTTTTCTCCCTTTCCTTTTGCGTACAGGACAAGGAATATGTCTTCGTAAGTCTTCAAATCTCTGAACACGTCTCCTGTCGAACCATAGATGGCTTTTTCAAGCCGGTGAATATCGTCCGGCTTTTCTCCGATGCACAAAGTCATTGCAAAATCAGAAAACAAAGAGTACAGGTTGATGGTGTTTGTCATAATTGACATTTCAACCACGACATCATTTTTACTGTCGTATGCCATTGCTGAACCTAAGAGGTTGAATTTTCCAGGGTCCCCTTTGGTAAGTACTTTCCCGTTGAGTATCTCCTGATTCACCGTTGAACAGTTCTTTCCGTCCTTGATGACAACTCTGGTGAAGCCGTCCATGGCCGGATTGATGGATTTCGCCACTTTGAATGAATCTGAAACAACCAGATAATAGTCCAGATTGTTCGGCTGGTTCTCTTTATACACGCTTGCCACTGTCTGGCCTTTTTTGACTGAAGCGTCAAGGTCGAGTTCAATTATCTGCATATTGTCTGAGAAGAACAGACGGCCGTCATCGCTTCTTGAAAAATGATTGAAACCAGGGTTCCACAGAACTTCGCCGGGACCTCGCCCCTGCTTTATGAACGATCCGTAGAAATGCATTGTGTTCTTGTTGTAAACGTACATATACCCGTTTGCATTAGAGGACATGACGCAAAGCAGAGAATCGTATATGCTTACATTCTGCATGCCGGCTACATCTATGTCAACAATCTCAGGATCGATCTGAGTCAAGTCGGCAGTGTTGGGGAAACTGTCAACGGCAGTGATATTGTCAAACGCAAAGTATAATGCCTCTCCATTATTGCCGCAAGAAGCACAGGCCAGCGCTGCCAGCAACATCACGCTTAAATGAATGAAAGTCTGTTTCATAATACTTATAAGGTAACTGAAAAACTATAAAGTCCATTTCAGAAGTCCATTTTATTTATTTTCATAAATATGTCCCAAAGTTTCTGATTATTGAAAGGATTACCTATAAATATCGGATGTCCTTCTTTGTTCAGCAAAAAACTATGGTCTCTTTCTTGAAATTTTTGACCATTCTTGTTGTCTTCATCGTGTTGCAACTGATGACAATAATTATAAGAAGAAATACTGTCATCCTTTTTGCAATGAGAATCAACTCATAGGCAATACATTTTAATGATTGTCTCTTTTGTGTCATTGTCTTGAGTCAATGTGTATATTTCAGAATCATCAGGAGAAACATAGAAATTAAAGAAAGGCTGGTCTGTCACATAACGCTGCACTTTATTTCCGTCCCAATCATAAGTATCGACCAAATCCGTAAAATACCACGGAAATCCCTTGTAGTCAGTGTCATTGACAGGATTCGAATATGTGACGTATATCCTGTCGGCCGTCGTTTTAATTGTTATTCCGCGATATTCTTTATTCTTGATGACTGTGTTCGTGCCGTTGAAACCATATTCGGGAAGAATGTCGAGAACAAGGTTATGTCCTGTTATATTCATACCGTCTAAGGTCATAATGTCAAGATAACGTCCTTCTCCGCAACCGTACACCAATTTAGTTTTATCAGCATTTAAGCCGATATGGGCATTTCTTGAATAAAGATTCTGCTGACTCCTTATAGAGGCTTCCTGATTGTCATCAGGCCAAAAGTCAATCGGCTTTCTCTGTCTGTTCTTGACATCCACCACACTGATAAGTTCCTTCTCACCCCACTTTCCGGCAATCGCTATAAAGGAGGTGTCGCTTATCCGGACGAAATCTCCGAAGGTCTGTACATCATTTAACCAGTCAATCTGATCGACTGTTATATGCTTAGGACTTTCAACATCGATTTCCGCTCTGATCATCTTGTCTATTCCAGCACCACCTAACTTGTCAAAAGCCACAAGATTGTCGCCAAAACACCTTGAGTTAATGAAATTGATTTCTTGAGTACCTCGTCCTTTGCGCAAAAATTTATAACTTTCGGAAACAGTCATCCCATCCTTTTTATAAACCTTGATGTTTCCTCTGTCATCAAAAGACTGGAAAACAAATATGGAGTCGGTCACTGCCAGAAAATCATTGACAAACATATCTCCATCTGTCACAGTGAATTCTTGCCCGCTAAGAAAAATTTCAGAATCAGTCGTTTTGCCTTGCTCTTTACACGAAGCTATTGCCAAAAGTACTGCAACTATGACAGTTATTTTTTTCATAATTTCTAATTTACATTCTTGAATCCTGTAACTTCGGCATTAAACTCGGCACCAGAAGTGTCGGCTATTACAAAAGAACAAATAGAAACAGAGAGGATACAGGGGATGTCAACTACCTGGGTATTTACCAAGGCATCTACATTAGCTTTTTCTAATTGCATTCTTCCGCTTGACGCATATGATACTACGGCAACCACTGCAATTAAAAATGTCAAGAATAATAGTTTAGTTTTCATTTTGTTTTTACGTTTTAACCTTTGATAACAAATATATGGATAATATCACTAGTGGCCAAATAAATTTGGCCGATTAATATCCGAGTTTTTCAATAAAGTGTAACTCAGGATATTTTTGCCGCGTTCTATGGAATGTTCAGGAAAATCCGCTATTACAATCTGGAAAGAGAACTTCTCCGGGAAGTCTCAGCCGATTTTCCGGACCAGTCTGTCCACGCGGACGGAAAGTTTTACAGGACCTATTCCTGCCCTGTGGCATCGAAAGACAGGATTGTCGTAGGATGTTCAAATTACAGTTATGGAGAAAGCGTCCCTGAGTTTTCCGAATTTCAGATCTGGGACTGGAAAGGCAACCTTGTCCACAGACTCATAGTCCCGATGAAGAATTTGACCTTCACCGTTGACTTTTCGACAAGTATGTTTTACGCAATAAGCAGCGGCTCGGAGGAAGAACTTCTTTATTGCGACATCTCCGAATATCTGTAACCGTCTGTTGCGGATGATTTGAAAAGGAACGTGGGATGACCGGACCCGGCCATCCCACGTTCTTCAACTTATTGCGGTGTCCTTACGCGGACATATTCAATCTGCTCCTAGAAGAGGAAGCCAATCCCGACATGGAATGTGTTCCTGTAGACCTTGAGATCTTCGCTGAGATCAGGCTTGTTCTTGCTATCATTCTTGATGCACTTTGAAAGTCCGATATCATAACCGGCGCGGATTGAAATTGCATCGACTATGGTCGCGACAAGACCTACACCCCACTGGGCGTCAAATCTCTTGAGGCCAGGATAAGTCAAGCCCTTGCTGAACATATTGCCACCGATACCCATATTGAAGCGCGGACCGGTCAGGGCCGTCAGCTGGAAGTCCGCATCAAAAGGAAGACAGTATTTCAGGTTGACGGGAACGGAGAGGTAGTTTGCCCTGTATTCCTTGGCAGACTCGGTGAATGCCATTGAACGGTCCTTGCCGTAGTGGGAGAAATAGATTCCCGGTTCGACAGTCAGACCTTCAATCGAAGAAAAAGGATAGTCATAGCTGACTCCGAAATGGAAACCAGGCATGCTGCCCGTCATAATGTACTTTGCTTCGGAACCCATAAGGGAGAATGATGAGTACCCGCCGCTTGCCGTCCACTTCTGGGCGGATGCGTTGGTGCCTGCGAGCAACATCGTGGCCGCAAGCGCGATTGTAAGTAACTTTCTCATATTCGTAAATTGCTTTTACTGTTTCTGTTGTGGGCCGCGTCCGCTTTCCTGTGCAGCGTGCAGCGGTTTCTTTACAAAAGGCAAATATACACTAATTTCTTGAACTTTATGCGAAAGCCCGCTCATACCTGCGCATTCGCCGGTCTGTCCGTCAGCCGGGACTCCCTGATGCTTCCGGTTTGGAATATATTTGTAAAACGAATTTGAAAGCATTTTGCGGTAAATCACCTTGTTACGAAGACGGAACGATGCCCGGAAGCGGTGAGTATCAATGTTTCCGAAAATTTTATTGTGATTTTAAATTCATAATTATTACATTTGCGCGTTAGTAGTTTTAAAACCTCTGCGGATAATAATTCATTGAGTGCTAACTTATTGAATTTTAGAAGCGAATGTTACGGCTTGAAAGTTTCCGCAGGGTAAGGTTTGTGGTTTATGAGATTCTGTCAATCTATAAGAAAATTGTTCGCTGCGGTGATGTCCGCGGCGCTTTTCTTTTGTCTTCCGGCAGTGGCCCAGGGCCAGACCTTGGTCAAAGGCGTGGTCTCGGACATTGAAGGACAGCCGCTTCCGGGTGTCGCCGTGAAAGTTGAAGGAGTCCAGAGCAGCTACACGGAGACGGATTCCAATGGTAAATATTCAGTAAAAGTCAAGGACACGAAGGCGGCGAGCCTCGAGTTCTCGCTGCTGGGGATGCTGCCTCAGAAAGTGAAAGTGAAAGGGCGGCAGACCGTCAACGTGACGATGGAGGAGGATTCCTACAACATTGACGGGGTCGTGGTCACGGGCTACCAGAACATCAACAAGAGGGAACTTTCTTCGGCGATCGCCACGGTCAAGGCCTCCGACGTGATGGTCGCCGGCACGATGAACGTGGACCAGATGCTTCAGGGCCAGATCGCCGGAGTGGCGGTCACGGAGACCAGCGGCTCCCCGGGCTCGGCCGCGAAGATCAGAGTCAGAGGAACTTCCACGATTATCGGCAACAAGAGCCCTCTCTGGGTGCTTGACGGCGTGATCCTTCAGGATCCTGTGGAGATCGACCACTCGGACCTCACCGGCGACGATGCCGAGTATATGGTCGGCAACGCCATAGCGGGAGTCAACCCTTCGGACATCGAATCCATCTCCGTCCTCAAGGACGCTTCGGCCACGGCCATCTATGGCATCCAGGCGGCCAACGGAGTCATCGTCGTCACGACCCGCCAGGGCAAGGAAGGCAAGCCGCGCATCTCCTACAGCGCCAACCTCTCGCTGAAAGAGCGCGACAGCTACGACAGGATGGACCTGATGGACGCCTACGACCGCATCGTCCTCTCGAAGGAAATCGTCGACGCGAACCTTCACTACACAAGGAATATGTCGTCTCTGAACCTGGGCTACGAGGGCCTTCTGAACCAGTACGAGTCCAAAGGCATCACGATGCAGGAGTTCAAGGACGGAATAGTGAATATGGCGGAGCGCAACACGGACTGGCTCAGCCTGCTGTACCGCAATGCCATCACCAACAGCCACACGGTCAGCGTGTCCGGAGGAACGGACAGGACGACCTACTACACATCTCTCGGAGCGGACATCCAGCCGGGTTCGGCGAGAGGGGAGGAGTCCGACCGCTACACGGTGCTGGCCAAACTCAACTCCTGGCTGACAAAGAAGCTTTTCGTGGGTGTGCAGCTGAACGCCTCGATGAGGGACAACACCGGCTACTACGGCATCAACCCGAGGACCTACGCCTACTCCACGGCGAGGACCATCCCTTGCTACAACGAGGACGGCTCCCTCTTCTACTACGAGCCTTACAGCGCTCTGGGAAGCGGCAAGGACGCTCTCACGTTCAACTTTCTGAACGAGGCGGCCAATTCAGGCACGGAGTCGAAGGTCAACAACATCACGGCCAAGCTCAATCTCCAGTGGCTGTTCTACGAAGGCTTCAAGTACGAACTGCAGGGTTCGTACACCAGCACACAGACCGTGAAGAATTCCTGGGCCAACGACCAGACCCTCCAGGTGGCCAAGATCAGGGGCTACAGTTCCGACTACTATGTGGAGACCGGCTCGGACGAATGGCAGGACTCTCCGCTCCCTGTCGGCGGCATCCTGGACTATTCGCAGACCACCGCGGCGACCTGGGACCTGCGCAACCAGCTGAGCTACAACAGAAGTTTCGGCGACCACGTGGTCAGCCTTATGGGCCTGCAGGAACTCCGCAGTTCAAAGAACGACGGATTCTCGCAGTACTCCTACGGCTATCTTCCGGACAGAGGCAAGACGGTCTCGCCGGCCTACACCGACCGCTATCTCGTCCAGATCCAGGGCGGCAGTTTCAATCCGACCATCACGGACAACGTCAGGAACGTGGTCTCGATGAGAGGTGTGGCTTCATATTCATTCAAGGACAAGTATCTGCTGAGCGGAAGCGTGAGCATGGACGGGTCTAACCAGTTCGGCACGAACCCGCGCTACAGGTTCCTGCCTATCTGGTCGGTGTCGGGGAAATGGACTATCTCCGAGGAGCCGTTCCTGAAGAATAACCAGAATCTCAACTATCTGGCTGTCAGGCTTTCGTACGGAATCCAGGGCAACGTGGACTCCGGCACCTCGCCTGACCTCGTGATCAAGATTGGGGACATCAGTTCCGAGACCGGCCTCGCCGAATCCACCGTCAGCTACTGGCCGAACGCCGACCTGAGGTGGGAGAAGACGACCTCCTACAACTTCGGTCTGGATTTCTCCCTGCTCGGCACCCGCATCAACGGAACTGTGGACCTCTACAAGAAGATCGGTACGGACATGATCATGACCAAGACCATCTCGGCCGTGAACGGCATCACGAGCTACAAGATCAACGCAGGCAATATGAACAACTCCGGAGTCGAGGTGGCTCTTACAGGCTATCCGATAAAGACCCGGGACTGGTCTATGAACATCCAGGTCAACTACGGCTACAACCGGAATACGATGACCAAGGCCAACGACGAACTCGGATCGATCACCAATTCCGAGAAGCTGTCCGGCTCTGCCCTGATCGTCGGCGAGGCCATCGGCACGTTCTACTCCTACGATTTCGCTGGACTTGACCACGAGACCGGCCTTCCGCTCTACTACGACAAGGACGGCAACACGGAAAGGACGATAGACGGTGTGACCTACAAGAACTACACTCTGTACGAAAGCGAGGTGAACCTCGTGAAGTCAGGCCTGCTCACTCCGCCGCACACAGGCGGTGTCAACATCGGCCTGCGGTACAAGAGATGGCATCTGAATTCTTCGTTCACATATTCATTGGGCGGCACCGGCCGTCTGCCGTCGATTTACAACGGCAACTATTCCAAGGTCTTCGATCCTGAGTACAACGTCACCGTGGACATCAAGGACCGCTGGAAGCAGCCGGGCGACGAGGCGTACACCAACATCCCGGTGCTGAAGGACGACTATTCCTACGATGGACTGAAACTCCGTCCGACCGACTCTTCCGCCGGTGACATCCTGAAAGGCTCGGCGATGTACGACTATTCCACGGCGAGGATCTGCTCTTCGGACAACTTCCGCTGGAGATCCGTCTCGCTGTCCTACAACCTGTCTTCGCAGGCTCTGAAGAAACTGAAGATCAACGCCTTGTCGGTGCGTCTCCAGGCCACGAACCTCTTCATCATAGCTAACAGCAGGTGGCACGGCTACGATCCGGAACTCGGAACTTCGGCGACAAGCCCTATTCCGAGATCCTACACGCTCGGTTTCAACATAACGCTTTAGGAGGGGAGGAGAGATGATGAAACACATTCTGACATTGACGCTTGCGGCTCTGCTGATCACCGGCTGCGACGGCTTCCTCGAGAGGACATCGCAGAACCAGATAGTCCCTACCACGGTGGACAAGTACAAGGAACTGATGCAGGGAAGCAACGGTTACTTCCTCTACACGACCACCTACGGCGTGTTCGTCCAGATGATGACCGACGACATCGCCTACACGGACCTCTCCGACCAGGTCGAGGTCAAGAACCCTGTCGAAAGCACGAACCTCAGCGTGTACCGCAAAATCTACCAGTGGGCGGACGAGATCGAGGAGGACGAGGATTTCACGGACAGGCTTTATGAATATCTCTACAGCCAGGCGCTTGTCGCCAACACGGTCCTTGAAGCGATAGACGATGCGGACGGCACCGACGAGGAAAGGGAGATCACCCGCGGCCAGGCCTATTTTCACAGGGCCTTCGCCTACCTGATGCTCGCCAACCTCTACGCCAAGCCTTACAACGAGGCCTCGGCTGACGACCCTTGCGTCCCTGTGAAACTCACGGCGACTCCGGGGACGGAGACCTATTCCCGCGCTACCGTCAGTGAGGTCTGGAACCTCATCAGAAGCGACATCGACGCCGGAATCGAGTGCCTGAAGGGGGCCGACATCCCCAACATCTACGAGATCTCCGAAACCGCTCTCTACACCATCGCGGTGCGCGCGGCCCTCTATATGGAGGACTTCGACGCGGTCATCGGCTACGGAGAAAAACTTCTGGCTATCAATTCGGAACTCTTCGACATCACCGGCATTGAAAGTTCTGTGAACAAGACTCTCGCGACCCCTGGCGGCTCCGACGTGAAGAACCTGATCTCGTCCGCCAACCCTGAGATACTCTGGCTTTTCGGCAAGAACTACTGGCTCAAGAACATCCTGGGAGGCCTCGCCGACAACCACATCTACTACTACTCGGTCTCGGACGGCCTTCTCGACTCCTACGACCAGGATCTGCTTGACGGCGAGAGGGATATGCGCAAGACCTACTATTTCTACGAGCCGAAGATCTTCAAGGGGATAGCGAGCCAGTGGTACAGCTACAACCTCTTCAAGTACGACGCGGAGGACGGCTACCACCGCTGTCAGGCGTTCCGCACGGCGGAGATCTACCTCTCGATGGCGGAGGCCTACGCCAGAAAGGCCAGCCCCGACTATTCCAAGGCTCTTGAATATCTTAACGCCCTCCGCCGCAACCGCATCAGCGGCTACACCGACAGGACCCTCGCCGACGTGGGAGGGGAGCAGGGCATCGTTGAATATGTCTGGAGAGAGCGCCGCAGGGAACTTTGCGGGGAGGAGTTCCACAGATGGTTCGACCTGCGCCGCGAAGGCGAGCCGGAGATCACCCACGAATGGAAGGACGGCAAGACCTACAGGCTGCAGAATGGCGACGAGGCCTACATCCTCAACTTCCCGGCCGAAGAGCGCAAGGTCTGCCCGGACAACTACAACCCGCGTCCCTACAGGGAGGCCGAGAACTGATGGAGGGGATGAATATGAAAGTTAAATCATTGAATATGATCGTGCTGGCCGTGGCGCTGCTTGCGTCCGGCTGCACCAAGGAGAAAGACTACGATTTCAGCTGGCTGAAGGATGTGGTGGGGGAGTGTCCGGAAGGAGTCAAGGACTTCAACGAGAAGTACAACGTGATGCTCACCAACGACATCACCGCCCAGAAATATTCATTCGATGGCAGCTACACCTTGCTGACGGATTACACTCCGGCCACGGACGAGCAGACCGTCGCTGTCGCTGAGTTCCTTGAGGATGAGGTGTTTCCTCTTTTCCCGGAGGGCTTTGTCGCCGCCCAGATGCCGTCCACTATGTATGTGGCCGACAGCGTGCGCTTCGAGTGGACGTACGAACTGAAGGACTACGATCCTGTCCGCAAGAAGGACATCAACCGCAGCGACGAGATTGTCCGCAACCTCTGCGGAGAGGTCGGTGGCAAGCAGGTGACGTTCTCGGCCAAGGCTCTGGAGACTATGGACCGGGATTCCCTGCGCTACGAGTGGACTTCGCTCCTGGTGGAGAGGATGATGTCCAACACTAACCATTGGCCTGAGCCTGAGGAGTTTATGAAACCGGCCGAGGACAGGATGTACGCCTACTACGAGATGTCGTACTTCAAGTTCTACCAGTCCACGCTCAGCAAGAGAGGCACCACTTTCGGCGAGCCGATGACCCCGTACACCGACCGGTTCAACCTCTACTATTACTGCGGGGCGTTCAGGCCGTGCAGGTACGGCTACCATCTCCACTACTACTATTCCGCCGAGTTCGCCAAGGCCGGAAAGTACGGTGACGAGCCGACTGAAGGTTTCGTCTACTACATCAAGACCTACCAGCAGGATTTCGCCGACATGGTGGCCTTCCTTCTTTGCTATGACAAAGCTCGGCAGGAGGCGATGATTGAGAACGCCGCGAAGCAGACCACCGTCAAGGAGACCACCGTCTACAATTCGGACGGCACCAAGACCAAGAAGGAGGAGACCCTCACCGTCGGCAGGGAGGTTTTCGACCAGAGGATCGCTTCCGTGAAGAGTTATCTGAAGGAGAATCTGGACTGGACGATAGAGTGACGGGCAGATCCGGGAGGGCATAATTTAAATGAAAATCGGGCCGCCGGGTAGGAATATTCAAGAAAAGTTAAAAAATAATATTCATAAATGATGAAGACAAGTAAATTCATTTTCAGCGCTTTGGCTGTGGTTGCGGCCGCTTGCGCATCATCCTGCTCCCACAAGACCGTGGTTTGCGGCACCTGGGAGGGTGGACAGGGAGACACCGTCGTTCTTTGCGAGAAGGTTCCGGACGCGGACTCCGTTTTCGTGGCTTCCGCTGTCGTCGGCGAGGACGGGACATTCTCGTTCGCGCTCACGCCGGACTATCCGAAGAGACTCACGATCTGCTACGGCGACAACTCCAAGAACATATTCGTAGGCACTGATTCCGTGAAGGTCACGATCACCTCCAAGGAAGGCACCAACAGGAAGGGTGAGGCCTACACTTCGCTTGATTGCGCTGTCGACGGCGGCCGCGAGCAGAAGATCCTGGAGGACAGCGAGGATTTCAACCTCAGCAACGCTTTCATCCAGCTCGGCACGATGATCATGGCCTCCAAACTGGCCGACATGACCGACCAGAAGCAGATTGACTCCATCAGCCGCGGCATCGTGATGATGAAGGAGGCTTACGACTCGATCATCCGCGTGCATCTTGACACCACCCGCAACTCGGTGGCTGTCACCTACTTCTTCGATGACTTCCTGCTGAAGAACCGTCCTTTCGAGTTCGTTCAGGCAAGGTACGATTCTCTCGACGCTTCCGTCAAGGCTTCGGTCCAGGGCGTTGAGCTCGGCAAGAAGATCGAGGCGGCTTCGCATTTCAGCGTGGGTGGCACTCCTGAAGATTTCACACTGCCTGACCCTGACGGCAACAATTTCTCCCTCAGTCAATTGCGCGGGCATTACACGATCATCGACTTCTGGGCTTCCTGGTGCGGCCCTTGCCTTGCCGAGGCTCCGAACGTGAAGGCCATCTACGAGAAGCATCACAAGGACGGTCTCGAGATTCTCGGCGTGTCGCTTGACGAGGAGAAATCCCGCGACAAGTGGGTCGAGGCCATCAAGGAAAACGGTCTTGACTGGCATCAGGTCAGCTCGCTCAAGGGTTGGGACTGCCCTGTGGCCAAGTCCTTCAATGTGACCGGCATCCCGAGAATGTTCATCCTCGATCCTGACGGCAAGATCATCGCCCAGGATCTGCGCGGAGAGGAACTCGCCGCCAAGATCGACGAACTTTACGCCGGATCGGCCGAGTAAAAAATATTCTATTAGATTATCAACAACTTTTATATTAACAATTTAACAAATTACAACAGTTATGAAAAGATTCTTTTTGTTTGCCGCCGCCGTCTGCGCGGTGGCAGTGTCCTGTTCCAAGGACGTTGAGGTCACCAGCGTCACTCTTGACCAGACCGAGGTTTCAGTTAAGGTAGGTGAGACCTGCGCTCTCGTGGCCACAGTAGCCCCGGCTGATGCCACCGACCCTGCGGTCACCTGGACATCTTCCGATGTGAAAGTCGCCACCGTGGCCGAGGGTGTTGTCACCGGTGTCGCCGCCGGTGAGGCCACCATCACCGCCACCGCCGGCGGAAAGACCGCTACCTGCACCGTCACCGTCTACAAAGACCCTATCGATGACATTTTCCTCAAGGCTGGCTCGGTCTCCTACAGCGTCAATATCGACGCTCCTTACGGCTATCTCACAGCTGTTGAGGATGTTAGTGAGGTTGCTTCATATGTCGAGATGGGAATGATGGACAGTGCGGCTGCGATTATGGCCCAGGCTCTTTACAATACAAAGGATGTGAAGAAAGATGCCACAGTTACCAAGACAGCCACTGACCCGTTCTTTTATGGATTGGCTGGCGGCAAGGACATCACCGCTGACGGAACCTACTACATCGCCGTCGTTGCCGTCAAGGAAGACGGAGACTTCGACAACGAAAACGTCGTGATGGTCACCTATCCTGCGAAGTAGTCGCATATTGCCATATGCACCATCGCCCGGCAGCGTTGTCATCGCCATATGCTGCCATCGATAGGCAGCCGTGTCAGAGGTGCGCGTCAGCGGTAGCCGTGATGGCCAGGTGGCTGTGGCGCATCCATACCAACAGCGGTGGCCCGTGGCAGACAACTGGCTGACAATCAGCGAAAACAAAGATGGTCTGGTCGTGATTTCACGACCAGACCATCGTTCATTTATCTGATTCACAACCCATTGCCCGCCACGGCAATTTTACACAGTCTTGAAGCGATGCCCTGTTTGTACACATCTTTGCTTTCATCATCCAGAAACGACAGGTCGATCATTTCATTGAACCGGGGTAAGAGTTTCCTGTACTTTTCAAGCATATTCTCAAACACTTTCGGTGCTATGCCGGAAAGAGCCATGGCGTTCATGAAGTCTTCTTTCTTTATGTGCTTTTTCCGCCCGTTGAGAGTGAGCGCCAATTCTTCCGTGTCGTCAGGATTCGCCATCGAGACATTCAGAAGGTCGTATGCCGGTGTAAGGAGCCAATTGCCTTTTGGATTATAGAGGGAGAAGTTCTTCAGGTGCATGTCATTGTTGCCGACAAGCCAACTGAAGAAAACCTGCTCGTAGAAATCGGTCAAGTCAAGAAGCGGGACATATGAATATTTCGTAATCACCTTGGCGATTTGCTCGTAGGAACTCCTGTACTTGTATTCAGTCTGCCTCTCTGTAAGCTGGCACATATCTTCCATCGGAATCTTGCCCCCGTCTGATGTCCTGTCTATTCTTTTGGTAAGATAGCCCATAGTGCCGTCCTGAAGCCGTATCAAGGTGTGAGGCACGACCTTTATCTTCGCGATTTCGGCAAGGTGCATGGTCAGGTCTTCATTCTCCGGAAGATTCTTGTAGGTCTGGGTCTGTGGTTTGAAGATATAGTCGCCCCAAAGCCCGACTATCGTAAGCCTTCTGGTGCCTTCGTGCCTGTCAAGATGGAGAGACAGTTTCGCTTGTACTCCGGTCAGAGTCGTCTGCGATTTTATCACCTGGGTGGCAAGATAGTCCAGGTCGTTGAGCGAATATGGCAATTCCGGTGCATGCTGCACTCCGAAGAACTTCCTGGCGCAGCCTTTATGGAAATCAACCTCTCCATCTGCAAGGTCTTTATAGCAGTACAGGCATTTACTCATCGCTCTTGTCATTTACAGGTACAACACTAACCGCTCCGATGCAGTCCTTGCAGCATAGCAGGAGCAGGGACATACGGTCCAGAGAACTGATGTCCGTGTTTCTCAACGCTACATCAAGCAGCCATCCTTCAGGAATGAGACCATCGAAGAACGGGAACAGAATCCTGGACTGGTAAGGCTTTACGGAAAGAGGGAGCGTGAGGCTGACCGGCTCAGAATCTTTATTGTCCAGGTACTCCTTGTTGTAGCGGAATTCATATCCGGATTCTGTCTCTGTCAAGACTCCGGCAAGACTGTCCTTGTAGTAAATGTCAGCTCTTCTCATTCAGATCCTCCTTTCTTATCGGTGCGAGTTCGTAGCCGAACATTGCGAACACCTGGTTAACCTTATCCATTCTGAGCGTCGGCTTCCCCTGCTCAAGCTGACGCACGAAGTTCAGGCCCACACCGCATTTCAAAGCGAGGTCTTCCTGTGTCAGCCCATACTCTTTCCGCAGGGATTTGAGTTTCGAGGACAATATCGTCTTCATACAAATTACATCTTATCGGATGCAAATATATTAAATTCTGCAGAAACTATATCAAATCGGATGTAAAATTTGTTTTTACGGCTCACTAGTTTTCAGCGCATATGTCCTGTTCTTGCTGTCTCCGGCCAGGACAGAATAATGGACGAAATCTGTCCTACGCCGACTTTCAGCCGTCGATGGCGCGGATCTCGGAGGAGAAATTGATGCCGAGCTTGATGATCTGCTTGTGGCGGATAACTGCTTGACAATCAGCGAAAACAAAGATGGACTGGTCGTGATTTCACGACCAGTCCATCGCTCTTTTAGTTCATTCTCAATGGATTATCTGCCACGGCTCCGGATTATCTCCGTGGCTTCAAGCCCGGCCGGTACCAAGCCGACCACCTACTTGATCTGCGGGAGACCGAGGTCAGGGAAGGTGCGTGGGGCAGGGACTCCAGGGAGGGCCTTGCGGTCCTTGATCTGCTGGAGAGCCACCTCGATGGCCTTGTTCAGCTGCTCGTCCTCGCCGGCATATTCCTTCACAGGGTCATTGTCAAGCACGATGTCAGGGTCCACGCCGTGGTTCTCGACGATCCACTCACCGGTTGCCGCGTCGTAGTTCGTGAAGAACGGAACGCGCACATCGGTGCCGTCCATATAAGGCAGCGAGCCGCTGATGCCCACGATGCCGCCCCAGGTCCTTGTACCGATCACCGTACCGAGGTTGTTGGCCTTGAAGCTCCACGGGAACAGATCGCCGTCGGAGGCTGAATATTTGTTGACCAGCAGTACCTTAGGACCGGTGTGTGTGCCTTCCGGAATTGTTCCGGTCAAGGTCGAGGTTCTGCGCATCGTCATCCTGTAGACCCTGCGGAGAAGCCTCTCGATGATCATCGGGGAGATGTTTCCGCCACCGTTCTCGCGGTCGTCGATGATCAGAGCCTCCTTGTCAAGCTGCGGATAGTACCAGCGGGCGAACTCGTTCAGACCCTCCGGACCCATGTCCGGGATATAGATGTAGCCCACCTTGCCGCCGGATTTCTCCTCGACGGTCTTGATGTTGTTCATCACCCACTCGTAGTGTTCGAGAGGATATTCATCGCTTATAGGCTTGACAACCACCTTGCGCCCGCCTTCAGCGGCCGATTTGCTGACAGTCAGTTCGACGAGTTTGTCAGCCTTGCCGACAAGGAGCTTGTAGATGTTGTCGATGTCCTTGAGCGACTGTCCGTCGATGGCGGTTATGTAGTCGCCCTCGCTGATGTCCATGCCAGGCTCGGTCATCGGAGAACGGAGTTCAGGTCTGTAGGCCGCGCCGGAGTAGATGTGGTCGATCTTGAAGTAACCGCTCTTGCTCTTGCTCAGTTTGGCTCCCAGAAGACCCATCGGAACGCGCTCAGGCTTAGGATAGTCGCCAGGGTTGACGTAGGCGTGGCCGCTGGCCAGTTCGCCGATCATCCCGCCGATGACGTAGTTGAGGTCGAGACGGGTCTTGACGTAAGGCAACAGGGCTGCGTACTTCTCCTTGACGGCCTTCCAATCGCGGCCGTGCATATTCTCGAGATAGTAGCCGTCGCGGAAGGCTCTCCAGACCTCGTCGAAGACCTGAGGCCACTCCTGGGAGTAGTCGATGGTGGTGTACATGTTGTCCACGTCGACAAGCTCTCCGCCGCCGACCTTAGGGGCAGGGAAGTTCACGGCGCTCCATTTTCCGTTGGATGCCAGAATGGCCTTCTTGTCGCCCGGACGGTACATCACGCGGCCTTCGGCGCACTGCTCTGATTTGCCGGTGGCGAAATCGAGAACCTTCGTGGAGCGGCCTTCGGAGTACCAGAGTTTCTTGCCGTCGCAGAAATATGACCTTGTGCCTCCGATCGGGAGTTTGATGGTCCTGTCCACCAGCCCTTCAGGGTCGATCTTCACATCGACATCCTTCTTTTCTGGAGCGGCCTTGCCGTCCTTGGCTTTAGGACCCTTCCCGTCAGCAGGTTTGCCGGCCGGTTTGTCACCGAATCCGGCACCCGGCTCGACGCCCGGTCCGAAACCAGGGCCTCCCATCGGCCCGCCGAACGCTTTGCCGTCAGGACCTCCCATAGGTCCGTCAGCCGGCTTCTCTCCATCGGAGCCTGAGTCGGAACCTGTGCCGGCAACCGATTCGCTGTCGGTAGGCAGCAGCGGAGAAGGCGTGTCAGCCGCGAGCATGGTCATGTAGACTCCGCTGCAGTCGGTGTAGGCGTAATTCCACTCGATTCTGCTGTAGATCGGGCGGAAATCTCTGTCGGAAGTGAATATCAAGTACTTCCCATCGGTCGAGAAGACCGGCGAACCGGAGTCGTACCATTTCTCCGTGACAGGATATTCCTTGCCCGAAGCGAGGTTGTAGACATAGACCACGTTCATTTGGTTTGAAGCCGGGCGGGTGTATGCGATCCATTTGCCGTCAGGGGAATATTCAACCCCCATGAACTCCTGCTCCGGATTCTGAAGCACCGTCCTGGCTGTCCTGGCGAAAGGATCGACCTCGACGAGCCTGTTCTTGCGGTCGGTGTAAAGAATATGCTTGCTGTCGGGACTCCACTGGAGGCCGCGGATGTAGGTGTCGTTGTTCTTGGTGACCTGCACCGGCTCGCTTCCGGCCGCGACATCGTAGATGTAGACCTCGGTCTCGCCGGTGACGTCGCTGATGTAGGCGATGTACTTTCCGTCAGGACTCCAGGACGCTCCGCGCTCGTTGGCTCCCGGAGTCTTGGAGATGTTCCTTGTGATGCCCTTCCCGACCGGAACGTCGAAAAGTTCTCCGCGGGCGGTCACGGCCACCCTCTTGCCGTCAGGCGAGATACTGAAGGAGTTGCGTCCCTTCCTGCCGACGTTCATCCTCTCTGACCTGGCATAGACAAGGTCAGAACCGAGCGTGACGTGGATCTGCTCGGATGCCTTCGTCGCAGGGTCGAGCTTGTAGAGGAAGCCGCCCTTCTCGAAGACCACCAGCTTGCCGTTCGTGCTTGGGAACTTGACGTCGTAGTCGTCGAACGAGGTGACCTTGGACGTGGCCTTTGTCTTTGTGTTGTAGACGAATATGTTCATCGTCATGTCTCTGTCTGATGCGAAGTAGATCTCATCGCCCACCCACATCGGGAACACGTCCTGCGCGGTGTTGTCGGTGACCTTCTCCACCTTCTTGCCGTCATAGACCCAGATCTCGTCGGCCATTCCGCCGCGGTAGTATTTCCAGGTCCTGAACTCCCTCATCACGCGGTTGTAGGCGAGTTTCTTCCCGTCCGGTGAATATGAGCAGAAGCCTCCTTCCGGCAGCGGAATCTGCTCAGGCATGCCGCCGTCGACGGACACGGTCCAGAGTTTTCCGGGGAAGCCGTCGCCTGTGCGGTTTCTGAATATGATCTTTTTGCCGTCGGGTGTCCATCCCATAACGATGTTGTTCGGACCCATCCTGTCACCGAGGTCGTCGCGGCCGTTTGTGGCCGTGTAGGTCAGTCGAACAGGCTCTCCGCCCTTGGCAGGAATGATGTAGACCTCGCGGTTGCCGTCATATTCACCGGTGAAGGCGATCGTCTTGCCGTCCGGGGAGTATTTCGCGAACATCTCGTAGCCGATGTGCGAGGTGAGGCGGCGCGCTTCGCCGCCGGTCAGAGGGGCCGTGAACAGGTCTCCTGCATAGGAGAAAACCACATCCGTACCGTTCGTGGCAGGGAAGCGGAGAAGGCGGGCTTCTTCAGATTGCTGAGAATCAGAAACTTTAGCAGGGGTGCCGGCTTGAACGGACACACCGCATACCAATCCCGCCAGAATGAAAGCCAAAAAGTTTTTGCTCATACTGCGTGCAATTAAGAATTTTTCAACGCTAAAGTTAGTGATTTTCCCGTTAATCCCGCATTGCATAAGGGTTCTTTATGGAACGGCAGGGAAAACCGTTCCGTAACGGATCACCGGATGTACGGGGTGTAGACTCCGAATTCGGCGAGGGAGAGGAGACCGGTCCAGCGGTTGAAACGGACTCGGACCGCATCGGCGTAAACCTTGTCGAAACGATGGATCTTCACTCGGCTCTGAGTAGGCGCAGCTCCGCTGAAGACCGTGTGCCAGGAGCCTTTGTGGAGATATTCAATGACATATTCCTGCATCACGCCGCCTTTCGGTTCGGTCATTACGACCATGTTGATGAGGGAACCCGGGTCGAGTTCGACTTCCCAGAACGGCTCTTTGACCTCGGGGCTTGACACCCAGCAGGTGGTGAAATCGTCATCGTTGGCGAAGTCCATTATGTCCATGTCGTCCGACCAGGACGAGTCGCACGGCTTTCCGATCGCGATGTTGATGTCGGTGATCGGCTCTTCGGTCTCGGCCACGTCCACGATGTGTCCCGTGTTCTTCCACATCTTCCCGATTTTCTTCAGCGCCTCTATGCAGTTGTCGTCCATCAGGCCGTCACGGTTAGGAGCCGAGTTGAGGATGTAGGTGCAGTAGGCGTTGTTGTAAGGGATGATGTTTCCGTTCACTATGGCTTCCACATCCTTCAGAGGAGAGGTCGGAAATTCGGTCTTCCAGAACCAGGTCCGCTGCAAAGGGTAGCAGGCCATCGCCGGAAGCCTGTTGGTCTCCGGGGAAATCTTCTGACCGGCTCCCTGTTCGTAGCAGCGGATGTCCGAGTAGAACAGAGCCTCGGACGGGTACTTGGCCCCGTTCAGGTCCATCACCAGACAGTCCGGCTGAATGCTCTTGATCAGATGGTAGAATTCAGGAAACGAAACGTCCGAATATGAAATCCTTCCCCACGGCGCGTCCCAGCCGTCGAACATTATTGTGTTGACGGGACCATATTCGGTGAGAAGTTCGCGGACCTGGTTCTTGAGAAGGTCAATCTTCTCCTGAGTGAACGGCAGGGTGGGGCGTATCCTGTGGTGGGTGTCCAGAATCGAGAAATGGAACATTATCTGCATCCCGGCCTTGTGAACGGAACTTACGAGTTCCCTCAGAACGTCTCTGTGCAAAGGAGAACTCATCACGCTGTAGTCTGTGGTCTTGGTGTCCCACATACAGAATCCGCTATGGTGTTTCACGGACACGCAGACGAATTTCATCCCTGCGCTTTTGGCCGCATTGACCCATTGGTCGGTGTCCAGCTTGACAGGATTGAACACTTCCGGACTCAGGTCAGGGTCTGTCCAGTCTGCGGTTTGGTAGGTAGGGAGGCCGAAGTGGACAAACAGTCCCAGCCTCAGGTCCACGAATTCCTGCTGAAGTTCGTGAAGGCTTTTCTGTTGCGCTGCCATCATCGTCGGAATGGCCAGCAGAGTCAATAGTGAGAGGATGTACTTTTTCATAATCGCTAAGATAACTGAAATTTTCGTAACTTTAGCGGCTGAAAGAATAAATATTCTTTTTCGATAAAATATGAATTCAAAAGAAAGAATTGCCAAGGCCTTGACCGTCGCCACCGACACCAAGGTTTTTGAAATGGGTTGCGGTGTTTGCGCCCAGGCTCCTGAGGAGTTCAAGAAATGGTTCCCCGGTGCCAAAGCGGTAGTTGTGGCTGACATCAACACTTGGAAAGCGTTGGGAGAAAAGACATACGGGCTGTTCATCGCCGCCGGCGTGCAGACCGAGAAATATATCATCGAAAAGGACGAGTTCCACGCCGACTGGAGGTATGTGGATATGGTCGACCACATCATCGGCGGAGACTTCGCCGCCGCGAAAGCCATCGAGAACGACCCTGAATATGTCGAGCCTGACGCCGAAAAGGCTTTCAGACCATCTTCGGAGGCTGAATATGTGGCCGTTTCAGTCGGCTCGGGTGTCATCAACGACCTCTGCAAACTTGCTTCGCATCATTACGGGCAGTCTTATCTGACCCTGCCTACGGCGGCTTCCGTGGACGGATTCTCATCGTTCGGAGCTTCTATTTCCTATCATAATTCAAAGCAGACATTCTCCTGCCCGGCCCCGAAGGTGATCATTGCCGACATCGACGTGATCGCTGCGGCACCGAAGGTGATGACGGCAGCCGGCTATGCCGATCTCGCAGCAAAGATTCCTGCCGGAGCCGAATGGATGATTGCCGACCTGATGGGTACTGAACCGATCAAGCCGGACGCCTGGCACGTTCTGCAGGACTGCCTTGACGACCTGCTTTCGGATCCGGAAGGCGTCGCAAAAGGGGACAAGCAGGCAGTTGCCGACCTTTTCGAAGGCTTGACTCTCAGCGGAATAGCTATGCAGGCGGCGCAGTCGAGCCGCCCGGCTTCCTGCTGCGACCACCTTTTCAGCCATATTCTCGACATGACTCACCACCGCTTTAACGGCAAGCTACAGTCCCACGGCTTCCAGGTGGCCATCGGCACCCTGACCATGTGCGCCGTGTTTGACGGACTGTTCAAGATGGATTTGAGCAAGATTGATGTTGACGTCTGCGTCAAGGCCTGGCCTACGCTGGAGCAGGAGCAGAACAGGGCTCTTGAAATTTTTAAGGATTTTCCTGCGCCGAAGCTCGGCTACACCGAAATCACCAAGAAGTACGATGATGCGCAGACTGTCCGCGTGCAGCTGACTAAGGTCAAGGAAGGCTGGCCGGAACTTAAGAAGAAACTCCAGGGGCAGGTATATTCATTCGCCAAGATGCAGGATCTGATGAAGAAGGCCGGCGCGCCGTATGATCCTTCAATGATCGGCGTGACGAGGGAGATGCTCAAGAATATGTTCCCGAAAGTTCAGCTGATGCGCTTCCGCTTCAACGTGCTGGACCTTGCGAAGAGGGGAATGTTCTACGACGCTCTCGTTGAGTCGGTCTTCGCTCCTGGAGGTGCCTGGGACCTTTCAAAGGAGATTTAGGAATATGACTGTGCGTGGAACGGGTGTACGCGGCTTTGCAAAGGGCCGGGCGTTCGTGGTCGATGACTGCGGACAGAGGAACCCGTTCGAGGACATCCAGCCGGGCAGCGTCCTTGTCGTTGCCCGGCTGTCACTGTCCGATTCCACGCTGATCAATTTCAAGAATGTGGTCGGCATTGTTACTGAAGAGGAGGATTCGGACGGCCAGGTCTGCGTTCTTGCCAAGGGTATCGGGATTCCGGCCGTCGTCGGCATTTCCGGATGCACCAAGGAGATTGTTTCAGGCGACAGAATCCTGATCTGGAACCTTGACGTGATGGTCAACCCCGACCTCGAGACCGTCATAGCCTATGAAAAGGCCCGTTCCGCAGCTGACACCCAGCTAAGCCTCGACCTCCCGCACTCGACCTATTTCTAGCGATTGAGCCATAAATTCAAGCGAAGCTACTTTCCTTTTCAAAAGGAAAGTTTCGGTGCTTTCTTTCCTTTTGAAAAGGAAAGTGCTATAATTGCATCCAAAAGGACCACATATGGAACTGCGTAGAACATTACGACATAAAGACCTCGCCTTCTATCGTGAGGTATTTTCTGAAGAGGGTATTCGAGAATGTCACGAAACCGACTAGTGTCAACAACATCTACAACGAGCTGAAGTCGCAAGGGATGAAAGTGTCCAAGGAATGCGATTTCGTGGTCAGGAGAGGCGGGAAGATTGTAGAACTCGTTCAGGTATGCTGGGAACTGGCCCCGGAAAACAGGACGAGAATATTGGTGGAATGTTACCGCAGTTTCGACTCGGTCTTTTCCTTGAACCTTGCAATGTCGATGATGAAACGCTCGTGCCGGCCTTCGCCGATAAGGCCCTTCTCGTCATAGGCGGCGACCTTGAAGACGAGGCGGCGGCGGTCGATGTCGATCAGTTCGCTCTCGCACCATACCTTCATCCCGATCGGAGTCGAGGAGACGTGCGCTATGTCAACCTTCGTCCCGACGGTCTCCTGTCCCTCCTCAAGATAAGGCACGACGCTCCGCTGGCAGGTTTTCTCCATCAGGGATATCATCATCGGGGTGGCAAACACTCTCACGGCGCCGCTGCCGATGTGGCTCGCGGTCAGTTCCTCCGTCACGATCTCATCCTGACGGCCCTTTATTCCAATTTCAACCATAATATTCAAACATTAAGTCTGCGAATTTAAGAATATCCGGGGGTAAGAAACGAATTTTTCTGTTTCTTTTCCTTTGAATATGTTTCTTGTCATTATTTACGTTTCGGCTGCGTAAAATTGCGGAAAAGATATGACTGAATGATTACAAACGTAACCTTGGCTGACATATTCACCGCACTCTGCGACCTCGCGATGCCGAGGGAGTGCATAGTCTGCGGCGGGCACCTCGCACTCAGGGAGAGACACATCTGCATCCGGTGTCTCGCGGATCTGCCGAGAACATACTTTTCGAATATGCCGCACAACCAGATGGCCGACAGGTTCAACGCCCTTGTCCAGCGGGACATCGAATCGGGAGATTGCCGGTTCGAGGAATATTCCTACGCCACATCCCTGTTCTATTACCGCGCGCAGACCGGCTACAGGCTGATCACGCAGCGGTTGAAGTACCATTCCGACTATGCGGCCGGACGTTATTTTTCGGCTATGCTCGGCCGGGAGATGGCCGCTTCGCCACTTTACAGGGATGTGGATGCCGTGATTCCAGTTCCTCTTCACTGGTCCAGGCGGTGGAGCAGGGGGCACAACCAGGCCGAAATCATCGCCGCCGAACTTGCGCGTGCGCTTGGCGCGGAGATGCGCACGGACATCCTTGTGCGTGTCCGCAGGACGAAGACGCAGACGAAACTGTCCGTTGAGGCGAAGGCCGGAAATGTCGCGGGGGCCTTCAGGGTAAGGAGTAAACCGGACGGGAGAAAACGTTCTGTCCGGGAATATTCCCACATCCTTCTCGTCGACGACGTGTTCACGACAGGGGCGACGCTTCATTCCTGCCATCGGGCTATCCGTTCCGTCTGTCCCAGCCCTGTCCGCATCAGCATTGCGACTTTGGCCTGCGTCGGCCGTTAAGCTGTCTGCCGGAGGTCACAGAGGTGAAGGAGGACTTGCCGCGCAGGACCTTATAAATCGTAACCGTAATCGTTTTAATTAACAAAATACGTTTTTATGACTACGATTGGCGCGCCTGTGGCCGTGGCTGTTTAAAACACCTTAAAATCTTCCTTATTGTTTATAGAGTTGGAAACAAAACGGTTAAGACTTTTGCTGAGAATAAAATTTGAAAAAAATATTAAAAAAATTTGCACATTTAAAAAAAAGCAGTACCTTTGCACTCGGGTTGAGCAAGGAGGTTCTCTCCCCGATCAACCTATTGGTTATTAGTTTTAGTGTTATTAATTATGTGGTTAGAGTGAGGGTCCACGCGGGATGCGTCGACGCTCATTTTTTTTGTATTTACGTGGCGGATAACTTTTTGAAAATGAAGCAAAATAGCAAAGGTCTGGTCGTGATTTCACGACCAGACCTTTGCCTTGTCAGTTGACGGTCAGCTGTTTGTCCGCCACGGACTGCCGCTAGCAGTTCATCGCGCCGCAGCAGTGGATGACCTGGCCGGAGACATAGCTTGAGAGGTCGCTGGCGAGGAAGAGGGCTACGTTGGCCACATCCTCCGGAGTGCCTCCGCGCCGCAGAGGAATCTGCTTCACCCAGGCATTGCGCACATCCTCCGGCAGAGCGTTCGTCATGTCCGAGATGATGAATCCCGGAGCGATGCAGTTGGCCCTGATGCCGCGCGGACCCATCTCCTTGGCGATGGACTTGGCCAAGCCGATAAGACCGGCTTTGGAAGCCGAGTAGTTGCACTGGCCGGCGTTGCCGGAAACACCCACGACTGAAGACATGTTGATGATGCTGCCTCCCTTCTGCCTTGACATTATCGGAGTCAGGGCGTGGATGAAGTTGAACGCGGACTTGAGGTTCACGTTGATGACGGCATCCCACTGGGCTTCGCTCATTCTGAGCATCAGGCCGTCCTTGGTGATGCCGGCGTTGTTGACAAGGATGTCGATCCTTCCGAAATCCTCAAGAATCTGATTCACGACAGAGTGAGTCTGATCGAAATCCGCCGCGTTGGAAGCGTAGGCCTTGACCTTGTGGCCGAAAGCCTCGATTTCCTTTACGGTCTGCTCGGCCGCCTCGTTGATCACAAGGTCGGTGAAGGCCACATCCGCCCCTTCAGAAGCGAATTTCATTGCGATTGCCTTGCCGATTCCTCTTGCCGCTCCCGTGATGAGAGCCACTTTTCCGTTTAAAAGTCCCATATCTTTTCTTTTAATTTGTTTTCATTCCCGGTCCGCCGCAGGGCAGGCGGGACCGAAGCCGGACCAGCCGCAAACTTCAGACCACCGACCGGCATAGCGAAATTAATTCATTGCGTCATCATAGGCAAAACTTTGACCTCCTGACTGGCGATTAATTGGTGAAAGACGGCAAAATGTGGCGAAAGCAAAAAATAAAATGGCTATATTTGCCGGCCTGTAATCAAGTGATTGCAGAAAAAACACATAAGGACAAGGCTGATATGAGCGAAATACGCAATCCGCAACTTTGGGAAAGCGGTGAACTGAAAATAGAATGGGTAAGGCACCATATGCCGCTGCTGGAAGGCATAGAGAAGGATTTCAGGGAAGTCAAGCCTTTCAAGGGACTGAAAGTCGCCCTGTCCGTCCATCTTGAAGCGAAGACCGCCCATCTTTGCGAGGTGCTCGCCGGAGGGGGAGCCGAAATGTTCGTCACCGGCAGCAATCCTCTTTCCACGCAGGACGATGTCGCGGCGGCTCTTGTCCACGAAGGCCTCAACGTGTTCGCCGTCCACGGCGCGACTCCGGAGGAATACGAACACGGCATCAGGAAGGTCATCGAATGCGGTCCCGACATTATCATCGACGACGGGGGAGACCTTGTGAACATGATTCACGAGAACTATCCGGAACTCATTCCGAACGTAATCGGAGGCTGCGAGGAGACCACGACGGGCATACTCCGTCTCCAGACGATGAACCGTGAGAAAAAGCTCAAATTCCCGATGATGCTCGTCAACAACGCCGCCTGCAAGCATTTCTTCGACAACCGTTACGGCACCGGTCAGTCTGTCTGGGACGGTATCAACCGGACCACCAATCTGATAGTTGCCGGAAAGCATGTCGTCGTGGCCGGCTACGGCTGGTGCGGCAAGGGCGTGGCTATGAGAGCTAAAGGCCTTGGAGCAAAAGTAATCGTCACGGAAGTCGACCCGATCAAGGCGATGGAGGCCGTGATGGACGGCTTCCAGGTTATGAATATGTCAGCGGCCGCTGCTCTTGGAGACATATTCGTGACCGTCACCGGTTGTGACGATGTGATTGTGAAGGAACATTTCCTCGCGATGAAGGACGGGGCGATCTGCTGCAACGCCGGACATTTCGACTGCGAAGTGAATGTCGCCCAGCTGAAGGAGCTTGCCGTGTCGCAGAAGCCCGCGAGGCAGAATATTCAGGAATATGATCTCCCGAACGGCCGCAGGGTTTATGTCATAGCCGAAGGCCGCCTTGTCAATCTCGCCGCCGGCGATGGGCATCCTGCCGAGATTATGGACATGTCGTTCGCCATCCAGGCATTGAGCGCCAGATATCTGGCGGACAACAGGATGGCTCTTTCCAGGGAGCCGGGGGAGATGCTGCACAGCGTGCCGGAATCGATAGACCGCGAAGTCGCGTTCAGAAAACTCAAGGACTGGGGCGTCGAGATCGACACTCTTACTGAAGCGCAGCATAAATATCTTTACGGAGAATAATCTGAAAGTGAATAAAGGAGAATTATGATATGAAACTTTTCCCGATTTATACTTGGAACAAAGGAATCCGGAATTTCAACCACCGCCGGTCTATGCTTTCCAATCTTCCCTGGATGCAGGGAGTGATTCTTCTTGCCTGCGTGGTTGTGGCGATGCTTCTTGCCAACCTTCCTTTCACGAAGGACTTTTATCACAATCTGCTGGAAACGGACATATCCCTTTATTTCAAGGGTCCTGACGGCACGAATCTCCTGTTCCCTGACGGAATGACAGTTGAGAAGTTCATCAACGACATCCTGATGACGGTGTTCTTCTTCACCGTCGGTCTTGAAATCAGGAGGGAGGTCAAGAGCGGAGAACTGTCCACAGTCCGCAAGGCCCTGATGCCTGTCATTGCCGCTGCAGGCGGAGTTATGGTGCCGGCCTTGATATTCTTCTGCATCAACCGCGGCACTGCCGCCGCGACCGGATGGGGAATCCCGACCGCGACCGACATCGCCTTCGCCGTCGGTATCCTTTCGATTCTGGGGGACAGGGTGCCGGTTTCTCTGAAAGTTTTTCTGACTGCGCTTGCGGTTGCCGATGACCTGTTCGCCATCATAGTCGTGGCGCTTTTCTACGGAGGCCAGATCAACTTCCATCTGCTCGGACTTGCAGTGGTGATGATAGTCTTTGTGCTGCTGCTCAACAGACTGGGAGAAAAGAGAGGCTGGTTCTTCTTCATTCCTGCCATGATAATCTGGGCCTTGTTCTACTATTCCGGCATCCACGCGACGATGTCAGGCGTGGTGATGGCGTTCCTTGTTCCGATGAAGCCGCGCTATTCCGAAGCCTACTTCCAGAGGAAATCCCGCCAGTACATCAGGCGCATCAGGGAATATGAATCCATAGAATCCAGTTCCGGCGGCTTCCCTAACGGGCCGCAGAGGCACTGCCTCAGGCGTCTCGCGGCGATTTCAAACGGTTCCATCGGTATGACCTACAGGCTCGAGCATATTCTCACCCCTTGGGTGAACTTCCTGATAATGCCTTTGTTCGCGCTTGCCAATGCCGGTGTCGAGATTGCCGACCCGTCCTATTTCAAGGTTCTGCACTTCGATCCTGTGCTCGGAGGCGTGGGAATGGGCGTGTTCCTCGGACTCCTGATAGGCAAGCCTGTGGGAATCACGCTTGCCAGCTTCCTGGCCGTCAAGCTGAAGGCGGGCGAAATGCCTAGCAAGGCATCGTGGAAGATGCTTGCCGCTGTTGCTTGTCTTGGCGGTATCGGATTCACTATGTCGATATTCGTGGACACACTGTCCTTCAGCGACCAGGCCCCTGAAATCACCTCCAGGTTGAGGGATATGGGCAAGGTAGCCGTGCTGATGGGTTCGCTTTGTTCGGGAATCTTCGGCTCGCTGCTTGTAAGCCTTGTCCACCGCATCGAATCCCGAAAGCAGGCTTCAGCCTAGCGGAACTCTTCGTACTCGGGCATTCCGAGCCTTGAGATGAAGTCCTTGAACTGCTTATCGTCACGCGGGCAGATCAGCAGGACGTCTCCGGTGTCAACCACCATATAGTCCTTGAGTCCTTTGACCGCGTACAGTTTTTTTCTGTCCGTGCTGACGAGGAGGCTGTCCTTGTTGTCCTCCGCCAGCAGCCTGCCGGTGAACACAACGTTGCCGTCCTGGTTCTTCCGGCTGACGTTCCTGTACAGGCACTCCCAGCTGTCGATGTCCGCCCAGCCGAAGTTGACAGGGAACAGCCAGGCTCTGTCCGTCTTTTCCATCACACCGTAGTCGAAGGATATCTTCGGGCAGTCGGTGTAAACCTTCTCGATGAAGCGGCGTTCTTCGGCGCCGCCAAGAGTCTCCTCCCAGCCTTTGAACAGTTCTGTGATGTCCGGGATGTATTTTTCCATCTCGCGGCGTATCGTGGAAGCCTTGCCGACGAATATTCCGGAATTCCAGTAGAATTCTCCGGTCTTGCAGAACACTTCGGCCAGAGCCTTGTCCGGCTTCTCGGTGAATGTCTTTACTTTCAGAGGTTTGGCCGGTCCGGTCTTGTCTCCCGTCACCTGAATGTAGCCGTAGCTCGTGTCGGGTGCTGTCGGGCTGATTCCGAGAGTCATCAGGACGGGGTTCGCTTCTGAGTGGTCCATCACCTTAAGGAGGGCTTCGCGGAACAGGTCTTCGTCAAGGATTATGTGGTCCGCAGGGGTCGCCACTATGGTCGCTTCGGGATTCCGCTTCAGGATGCTGTAGGTCGAATAGACCAGGCAGGGCGCCGTGTTGCGGGCGTATGGCTCCAGAAGGAGGTTGCCGTCGGGAAGTTCTGGAATCTGCTCCTTGACGAGGTCACCGTATCTCGCCAGCGTTATCACAATGATGTTCTTTGCAGGGACAATCTTCGAGAACCGCTCGTAAGTCTTCCGGATGAAGGACTTGCCAGTGTCGGCAATGTCAAGGAACTGCCTTGGCTTCGAGTCTCTGCTCACCGGCCAGAAGCGGTTTGAAGTGCCGCCGGCCATAATCACACAGTATCGGTTATCGTCGTTCATTTTTTATAGCGTTATGTTTATGTTCAAATATGTCTTGTCTTTCCGGCCGTGCAACGGCTAGGCGTACATCGGGATGAACGCGTTCGGAAACCACTCCAATGTTTCTTTCCCTCCGTCAAAAGTCACCGCCACGACATCGAAGCTGACTTCCGTGTCAGCGGGAATCCTGCTGTCTTTCGACTTGTGGAGAAACCTCAGGGCAGCTTCGGCAAGTCTCTTCTGCTTCATCGCGGTCACGTTCTCTTCCGGAGCCGCCGCCACCGGTGCGACCCGGCATTTGACCTCCACAAAATGCACACCATTCCCGTCCAGGGTGATTATGTCGATTTCGAGGTGTCCCGTCCGGTAATTCCGTTCGAGTATCGTGTGCCCGTTGTCCGTCAGGAACCTGCAGGCGAGGTCTTCGCCTTTCCGTCCCAGCACCATCCTCGGGGTGGGCGCGCCGTTTGAAGTTTTCGTTGTTTTCATAGTTTTCAGGAATATTCATTCATCCTAGCCCAGAGTCACTATGGTCACTCCGGAACCGCCGAACTGGACCTGCTCGTCGTGCACTGCGGCGACGCCGGGGATAGTCCTGAGATATTTCTGAAGTTCTTCCCGCAGGGCTCCGGTGCCTTTCCCGTGTATGATGCGCACAGAACCGATGTTCAGCATTATAGCATCGTCTATGTAGTGGAGCACGATGTCAAGCGCATCCGAAACTCTTTCTCCGCGAACGTCGAGTTCCGGAGAGAAATTCATCCGGCGCTCACGTATTCCGGAATCGTCTCTGGACGGGCGCGGCTTCGCTGCGGCTTTCACCGCGGTCTTGTATTCATTGGAAGAGATTCTCTCCACCCTTTCGGGCGGCATCTTGCTGGTGATGTA
>CAVCDF010000060.1:0-6393 GCA_963600795.1 Anaerotignum sp.
TGAGAGTGCTTATGTTCGGTTGGGAGTTTCCTCCCCACATTGCGGGAGGACTCGACACTGCCTGCTACGGAATAGTCCGGGGCCTGGCATACAACGGGGTGCAGACGCTGTTCGTGATGCCTTCCGCCTCCGGTGACGAAGACCAGAGTTCGGCGAAGATCATCAGCGCCAGCGACGTGCCTGTCGTTTCCGTCGGATCCACGGTGGACGAATTTCTGGACAAGGTGAAGTTCGTCCGCATCGGTTCGAATATGATTCCTTATGTCACTCCTGAGGAATTCCACGAGATGGTCGAGTCCGAGAAGAGGCTTCAGAACGAGAATCTGACAAAGTATGTCGGAAGAAAGTTCCGCTTCTCCGGAAAGTACGGCTCCAATCTTATGGAGGAGGTCGCCCACTACGCTATGGTCGGCGGCACTATTGCGATGGAGCACAAGGACGAGTTCGACATCATCCACGCCCACGACTGGCTGACCTATCTTGCGGGAATCGCAGCCAAGGAACTGACCGGCAAGCCTCTGGTCGTGCACGTGCACGCCACGTCCTTCGACCGCGGTACGGAAGACCAGATCGACACGCGGGTCTATGACATTGAAAAGAGGGGGATGATGGCCGCCGACAAGGTGATAGCCGTCAGCGACCTCACCAGAAACATAGTCATCAACAAGTACGGAATCGCTCCGGAAAAGGTCGTGACTGTCCACAATGCCGTGGATTTCAGCGGCAGGGAGAACATAAAGGTCGAGAGGGGAGTGCGCGACAAGGTCGTCACCTTCCTCGGCAGAATCACTTTCCAGAAGGGTCCTGAATATTTCATCGAAGCCGCCGCGAAGGTTCTCAAGAGGACAAGCAACGTGCGCTTCGTGATGGCGGGCAGCGGAGATATGATGAACCGGTGCATACGTCACGTGGCCAGGCTGGGAATCTCCGACAGGTTCCACTTCACCGGCTTCCTCCGCGGAGCCGAAGTGCAGAAGATGTTCGCGATGTCGGACGTGTACATAATGCCGTCCGTTTCAGAGCCTTTCGGAATATCTCCGCTCGAGGCTATGCGCTCGAACGTGCCTGCGATCATTTCTAACCAGTCAGGCGCGGCTGAAGTCCTGAAATATGCCTTCAAGGTCGATTTCTGGGATGTCGACGCTATGGCTGACGACATTTACGCCCTGCTCAACTATCCTGCACTGGCGGCATTCTCCGCGAAGGAGGGCTATGACGAGGTGAACAGGCTTAAGTGGAACATCGCGACCGCAAAACTCAAGAATATTTACGAATCAGTGGTAAAACAATAACAGGGAAGCAGTTATGAAAAAGAGCATCTGTCTATATTTTCAAGTCCATCAGCCTACCAGACTGAGGCAGTACCGGTTCTTCGACATCGGTAAGGATTCCCACTACTATGACGATTTCGCCGACAGGACAATCCTCCGCAGGGTTGCAGAGCGGTGCTATATTCCGATGAACAATCTCCTTCTTGACCTCATCCGTCAGCACAAGGGAGACTTCAAGGTGACTTTCTCCATCACAGGTTCCGCCCTGGAACAGTTCGACAGATATGCTCCGGAGGTGATCGACAGCTTCCGTGCCCTCGCCGACACGGGCTGCGTCGAATTCCTCGCGGAAACATATTACCATTCGCTTGCTTCGCTCGCCAGTTTCGGTGAGTTCAAGCATCAGGTGGAAAAGCATTCCGCCGCGATCGAGAGGTATTTCGGAGTCAAGCCGACGGCTTTCAGGAACACCGAACTGATATATTCGGATTCCATCGGAAAGGACGTCTATGATCTTGGCTTCAAGGTGATGCTGACTGAAGGCGCAAGGCACATCCTCGGCTGGAAGAGTCCGGACTACATCTACACTGACAGCGTCCAGCCGCGCCTGAAGCTGCTGCTGCGCAATTATTCGCTGAGCGATGACATCGCTTTCCGATTCTCCGACAAGGGATGGAAGGACTGGCCTCTGACCGGCGAGAAGTTCCTTTCCTGGCTCAAGGCCGCCGACGGCGACATCGTGAATCTCTTTATGGACTACGAGACTTTCGGAGAGCACCAGAAGGCTTCCTCAGGAATATTCGACTTTATGAAGTTCCTTCCGGGAATTGTGCTCGGAGAGGGTTCGTTCGAATTCACGACGCCTACGCTTGCCGCCCGCAAACACAAGGCCATCGCCGAAATCGAAGTGCAGGACCCAATCTCCTGGGCTGACGAGGAGAGGGACGTTACTGCCTGGCTCGGCAATGAGCTCCAGCAGGACGCCTACAACAAGCTTTACGATCAGGCTGAGAAACTCTCCCTGCTCAACGATCCGGTCCTCTGGGAGGATTTCGGCCATCTTCAGGAGAGCGACCATTTCTACTATATGAGCACCAAGTTCTTCTCCGACGGCGAAGTCCACAGTTATTTCAACCCGTACAACACTCCGTACGAAGCGTTCATTAACTATATGAACGTGCTGAGCGACTTCATCATCAGGATTGATGACGCGATGAACACACGCAGCGCAGCGCTGTCCGCGGCAAAGCCGGCGGAAGCGGAGAAGCCCGCAAAGGCTGAGAGGGCCCCGAAGGCTGTCAAGGCGGCCGGGACAAAGGCCGTGAATACAGACAAAGCCGTGAAGGCCGCGCCGAAAAAGCCTGCCAAGGCTGCGAAGGAGACCGGGAAGGCCGTGAAGGCCAAGGCAACCAAACAAACAAAATAGATAAAATTAAATGACGAACGAACTGATTTGCCCGGACTATCTGTTTGAGGTCAGTTGGGAAGTCTGCAACAAGGTGGGTGGCATCTACACTGTGATAGCCACGAAGTCACTGTACCTCAAGCAGCAGCTCCACAGGCACCATATACTGATAGGCCCGGACGTGTGGATGGACACCGAAAGCAACCCCGACTTCATTGAAGACACCCATCTTTACAGCCCTTGGAAGGCGCAGGCCGCCTCTGAAGGCATCAGGGTGCGGGTCGGCAAATGGAACGTGCCGGGGAAACCGATAGCCATACTTGTGGATTTCAAGCAGTTCCTTACGAATCAGAACTACATCCTGTCCAAGTATTGGGAACGCTTCAAGGTCGATTCCATCACCGGAAACTGGGACTATAAGGAAAACTTCCTTTTCGGCTACGCCGCAGGAAAGGTCATAGAGAGCTTCTGCAGGTTCAACCTCAGCGCCTCCGACAAGATTGTCGCCCAGTTCCACGAATGGCAGACCGGCGCCGGACTGCTTTACCTTAAATACAGGCAATTGCCGATAGCGACGGTGTTCACGACCCACGCCACCGTGGTGGGGCGCTGCATAGCCGGCAACAATCTGCCTCTGTATGACTCAATGAGCCTTTACGACGGAGACCAGAAGGCGCGCCAGTTCAATGTGCTCGCCCGCCATTCCCTCGAAAAGAAATCGGCTCAGAACGCTGACATATTCACTACCGTAAGTGAGATAACCGCGAAGGAGTGCGAGCGCTTCCTTGAACGCAAAGTCGATGTCGTAACCCCGAACGGCTTCGAGAACAGTTTCACCCCTTCGACGACCGAAGATTACGTCGCCAAGCGTGCCGCGGCGCGCGAAAGGCTGATAAAGGTGGCCACCGCGATGTCCGGCGAGGAAGTCTCCAAGGATGCCATTCTGATCGGTATCGGAGGCCGTTACGAGTACCGCAACAAGGGAATCGACGTGTTCATCGACGCTCTCAAGAAACTCGATGAAACCGATCCGCAGGGCAGGGACATCCAGGCTTTCATAATGATTCCTTCCGGCCACAACGGAGCCGACAAGGAACTTGCCGCGAAACTTGGCGGCAACGGCTCGGACTACACCACACAGGTCTCCCACGTCCTGATGGACAAGGAATATGATGTCATAACCCGCCGCTTCAAGGAACTCGGGTTCAACAACGCCAAGGGCAGCCGCGTGAAGGTCTATTTCATCCCGTCCTACCTGAACGGCACCGACGGCATCTTCGACATGAAGTACTACGACCTGCTGGTCGGACTTGACCTGACCCTCTTCCCTTCATACTATGAACCTTGGGGCTACACTCCGCTGGAGAGTCTCGCGTTCTGCATTCCGTCCCTCACGACCGATCTTTCCGGATTCGGTCTCTGGGTAAGGTCGCATTACGGCAAGGAACATCCGGGCATCACGGTTCTTGACAGGAACGACTCCAACTATTTCGATGTCGTTGACGGAGTCGTGGCCAGAGTGAAGGAGATAGCGGCCCTCGACAGCGAAGGACGGGCGGCATATATGGCTTCCGCCAAGGATGTCTCCACGATAGCGCTCTGGGAGAACCAGATCAGATACTACAATGAAGCATATTCGAAGGCGCTCGGAAAGGTCATAGAGGCCAGGGGTGCCTTCCCTGACGAACTTAATGAAGATAAATCAATGTCATACAAAAAGATAGTCATAAATGACCCGACCTGGAAGAGCGTGATGGTGACCCGTCACCTTCCTGATGCGCTCTCCGGGCTGGAGAAACTGTCCAAGAACCTCTGGTGGTGCTGGAATGAATCCGCCAAGTCCCTGTTCAAGTCCATCGATCCGGACATCTGGCAGTCAACCGGACACAACCCGATGGCCCTCCTGGACATCGTGAGCCTCAAGCGCTTCAAGGCGCTTGCCAAAGACGAGGCTTTCCTCGGCAACCTCAAGTCGGTTATGGAGGAATTCAACGCCTATATGGCTCTGAAGGCCGAGCGCAAGAACCCTTCCATCGGATATTTCTGTATGGAATACGGTCTGGACACATCGCTGAAGATCTATTCCGGCGGTCTCGGACTTCTTGCCGGAGACTACCTCAAGGAGACCAGCGACATGAACGTCAACCTTGTCGCGGTGGGACTTCTCTACCGTTACGGCTATTTCACCCAGGTCATCACCGGTCAGGGAGAGCAGGTCGCACGCTACGATGCGCAGGATTTCACCAAGATTCCGGCCGAGCCTGTGATGGACGCGTCCGGAAACTGGATGACGACCAGCGTGGCGTTCCCGGGACGTACGCTCACTGCAAGAATCTGGAAGGTGGCGGTAGGCCGAACGGATCTCTACCTGCTTGACACTGACTACGAAGCGAATGCTCCGGAAGACAGACAGGTGACCTACCACCTCTACGGAGGCGACTGGGAGAACCGTCTCAAGCAGGAACTCCTGCTCGGCTTCGGCGGAGTCCGTGCGCTGAGGAATCTCGGCTTCAATCCGCAGATCTACCATTGCAACGAGGGCCACGCAGCCTTCGCGGGACTCGAGAGGCTCCGTGAATATGTCGAAGAGGACAATCTGGACTTCAGCGAGGCTCTTGAAGCCGTCAAGGCGTCTTCGCTGTTCACGACGCACACTCCTGTGCCGGCCGGACACGATTCCTTTGACGAGGGGCTTCTGCGAAAATACATCGGACACATCCCTGCACGTCTGAAGGTTGACTGGGAGACCGTGATGGGTCTGGGCAAGGTCAACGGCAATGACGTGAACGAGAAGTTCTCCATGAGTTTCCTCGCGGCCAACCTGTCGCAGAACGTCAACGGAGTCTCTATGCTCCACGGCGACGTCAGCAAGGAGATATTCAGCAAGATCTATCCGGGTTACCTTCCGGAGGAACTTTTCATCAGCTATGTGACCAACGGAGTGCATTATCCGACCTGGGCTGCGGCCGAGTGGAAGAAGATCCACAGCCGTGTCTTCGGACCGGATTTCGCAACGCATCATTACGACAAGTCCTGCTTCGAAGGCATCTACAAGGTGAGCGATTCGGAAATCTGGGAGACCAGGAAACTTCTGAAGAAGAGGCTCGTGAGAGTCGTGAAGGAAAAGATTTCCGATTCGACTCTCTGCAACCATTATTCTCCAAGCCAGATCGTCACGATCAAGGAGACGCTCCGGGACGACATCCTGACAATCGGTTTCGCCCGCCGTTTCGCGACGTACAAGAGAGGCACCCTTCTCTTCTCCGATCTCGACAGGCTCAGCGCCATAGTCAACGATCCGGAGCATCCTGTCCAGTTCTTCTTCGCCGGCAAGGCCCATCCTGCCGACAAGGCAGGTCAGGATCTGATCAAGAGAATCATCGAAATCTCCAAGCAGGACCGTTTCCTCGGAAAGATCGTGTTCATACCGGGCTATGACATCAGCCTCGCCAAGAGACTGGTTCAGGGAGTTGACGTCTGGATGAACACTCCTACCAGACCGCTTGAGGCATCCGGAACATCCGGCGAGAAGGCCTCGATGAACGGCGTGATGCATTTCTCCGTTCTTGACGGATGGTGGGTCGAAGGCTACAGGCAGGGAGCCGGCTGGGCTCTTCCTCAGGAACGTTCCTACGATGACCAGAACTATCAGAACGAACTCGACGCGGCCACGATCTACACGACGATCGAGAACGAGATCGCTCCTGCCTATTACGA
>CAVCDF010000061.1:0-2534 GCA_963600795.1 Anaerotignum sp.
CTGTAAATAGTAATCGAAAAATCCCCCGGGAAAATAATTGAAAAAGGGACCATAGAGAGTAGAGTTTTTAGTTTTGCGGAAAGCAAATCTACAAACAATGATTTCTATGGATACCAAACAACAAATTCTTCACTACTATCGAGTAGATGAACTGAGTCTGCGGGAGATATCCCGCAGGACCGGGACTGACCGCAAGACGGTCACACGCCTTATCAATGCCTACGAGGCGGCCATCAAGGAGAACCCTGAAACGGGGATTGAGGACTTTCTGGCCAGCAAGCCGAAATACAAGCCTCGCAAGACTGCGCCTACGGTCGTCAAGGACTCCGTATCGAGGGAGATTGACAAGTGGTTGAAAGAGAACGAGCGGCGCAAGAACAACGGGATGCGCAAGCAGTGTCTGAAATGCAAGGACATACACCGGGAACTTCTCACCAAAGGTCTGAATGTCAGCTATTCCAGCGTATGCAAATATGTCCGCAGAAAGAAGGCGGCAGCCTCACCCAAGCCGAAGGACGTCTATCTTCGCATCCACCGGGAACCGGGAGAAGAGTGCGAGTTCGACTGGGGCGAAGTCAAGCTGTTTCTGGGAGGCAAGATGATGACGCTGATGATGGCCGTATTCTGCTTCCCGTATAGCAAATACAGGCTTGCATACCTCTTCCACCGTCAGGACACACTTGCCTTTATGGAGTCTCACAGGAACTTCTTCAAGGCCATAGGCGGCGTGCCTCACACGATGATCTACGACAATATGCGCGTCGCGGTGGTCTTGGACGAGAAGACAAAGAAGCCGACGACTGCGCTCCAGCGCCTAAGTTCGTACTATAAGTTCCAGTGGCGGTTCTGCAACGCCAGGGCGGGTTGGGAGAAGGGTAATGTGGAGAGGAGCGTTGACTTTGTCAGAGGCCGTGCCTTCACCACCAATGTCGACTTCGGCACGATAGCCGATGCCCAAGACTGGCTTGACGGCATCTGCCGCACGCTCAACAGTGAAGAATGCAGTTCAGTGACGGAAGGAAAGGAGACTCTGATACAGGCGGAGATATCGAACCTTAAGGACTATCCCGGAGAGATAGGCTGCTTCGAACTTGCAGAATACAAGGCCGACAAGCAGGCCACCATATGCATCAAAAACAGCCATTACTCGGTTCCCGAGGATATGGCCGGAGAGAATGTGGCAGTTAAGATGTACAGCAACAAGATAGTCATCCTTGACAAGAATCACAAGGTGGTGGGCGAGCATATAAGGACCTATGAGCCAAATAAATGGATAGTTGATATCAACCATTATATCGGAACTCTGATGAAGAAGACCTCTGCCGTTCAGTACTCAGAAGCGTTCCATCAGATGCCAGCGAGCATGCAGGCCATCTTCCACCGCTACTTCAAGGATAATGGCAAGGAGTTCCTTATGCTGGTCAAGTATGTCCGCGACAATGACGTTGCCTATGAGGATGTGGAAAAGGCTGCTGATCTGATACGCTACAATGGCATAAAGACCTTCACCGCTGATCACTTCAAGGTTGCCCTTCAGACTCTATCGGCCGGAGAACAGATCATCCGCGAGGATCAGAAGAGCGACGAGTACATAGAAATAGAGGCCGGCTCAGAGGATATCCTCTCCCAGCTGGAAAATGCAATGGAAAATGGGGCCAAATTGCCCGAATAAGATGCGATATGGACCACTTTACTTCAGATACCGAGCTCATAGTCAAATATATAAAGGAGCTCAAGCTTCCGACTGTCAAGGACAGTCTCGATGACATCGAATCCGATGCGCTTGCCCAAAACTGGGACTACCGCAGGTTCCTCCGCACCCTGCTGCAGAGGGAGGTTGAGCAGCGCTTCGAGAACCGTAAATACATAAGGATAAAGAGGGCCAACTTCCCTCAGATGAAATACCTTCAGGAACTTGTGAGGGAGGACCTGCCGGCCGAAGGACGGAATCTCCTCCCGGAACTCGAAACTCTCGACTTCATCCGTGAGGGACGCAATATAGTAATGTACGGCAATCCGGGAACCGGCAAGACACACATTGCAATAGGACTTGGCATAAAGGCCTGTATGGAAGGCTATAACGTGTACTTCACAACCGTGCCGCACCTGCTGACGCAGATAAGGGAAGCCAGAACGGACAAGACAATGCAACTCCTTGAGTCAAGGTTCCGCAAGTTCGACCTCGTCATCTGTGACGAAATGGGTTATGTCAGCTTCGATAAGGAGGGTGCAGAACTGCTCTTCAATATGATATCCACGCGCACCGGCGAACGCGCCACCATAATAACGACAAACCTCCCGTTCACAAGATGGGAGGAAATAATCAAAGACAAGGTGCTCTGTTCCGCACTTGTAGATCGGCTCTGCCACAAGGCCAGGCTGGTCAATATGACCGGGCAGTCGTACCGCGTCCGCGAGACTCAAAAAATGAACAAAAACTTGGAATGATAACTAGACTTGCTTACCTTTGAAAGCCTCTTTCTGTGGCCCCTTTTTCAAATCCACTTTGGTGGAAATCTGCATTACTATCTACA
>CAVCDF010000062.1:0-3327 GCA_963600795.1 Anaerotignum sp.
GTGATAGACAAAGTCGCTGCCCGTGTTGTAAGGCGGGTCGATATAAATCATCTTAACACGGCCCATATAGGAGCGCTGCAAGAGTTTCAGCACTTCAAGGTTGTCTCCTTCGATGTAGATGTTTTTTGTGGTGTCCCAGTCGAGGGAATCCTCCACTACGGGGCGCAGGGTTTTGTCGGTAGGCCGTGCTGCTTCTGCCTTTGCCGCACGCTTGCCCACCCATGTGAAGGCATATTGTTCGCCATTACCGTCGGTGGCATCGTCTCCGAGCAGCTGGCGCAATGCTTCGAAGTCCACCATATGTCGTACCTCGCCCGTCTTCGGGTCGGTCGCCTCGGTGAACACGCTTGGCGCTATCTGGTAGAGCGCGTCAAGGTTGATTTGTGCGCCGTCTGCTGACAGCCTGTTGATATGTTCCGGTTTGTTTGCCATAATTACTATGATGTTTTGTTTTTGTTTGTCAGTTTATTGAGTTGTTCAGTGAGCTGGACAATCTCTTGTTTCAGCGCGCGTGCCTCGGTATTGAGCTCCATTTGCCGTGCAAAGCGCCTTTCTGTTCGTACCTTCTTCTGAAGCGTCTCGGCCTTCCGTTGCTTGCTTTGTATAGCGTCCTGTAGGGCAATGACTTGCTTGGTGTCGGCTGCCGTGTCGGTACCGAACCCGGAAATCTGTCCCGCAATGTGCTCATAGAGCTTGTCCATCGTCGAGCCTTCAAGACTTAATGACAGCGCATCTTCGCTCTTCCAATCGGTTCGGAAGGTCTTCACAATGTCAAACTGCGTCCTCGTTCCATCGTGCCACTCTTTATAATTTACGATCAAACGGTAATTATCTTTCCACTGAAGCAGAAAAATTATATGCCGCGGCATCTGCCGGTCGATGGTGAGAAACACGTCGTCTGGTATGTCCTCCGCTTTCAGCACGAAGTGGAACACCACTATCTCGTGCACGTCCTGGCCGTCCTCCACGTTCAGCGTCGAGGGGGCGATCTTAGCCGTCCAGGTGATGCCCGCCACATCGTCCACAAAGCGCTGCTTCAACCTGGCGTTCAGCTCCAGGTTGCGGTAGAAGGCGGTCTTCGGGACGGCTCTCCCCACGAGGGCAGATGACGGGAATGTCAGCATTTCTTGCGGATGATCAGGAAGGTTATGAGTTCAAAATCGTCCAGACCGCTGATGCCCCCGCGAAGGGCTGTCGTCTCCCCGGCGGAGAACAGGCTGTCAATGTCGCTCTCCCGCTTGACTGAGATGATGCTGCCGATGGCTTTCTGAAGAAGGTCGCTGTAGTGGTCCATCTTCCGTCCCTGGTCGGTGGCCTTGTTCAGTGCGGCGCAGAGCGCCGGGTCATACTTCGTCTTGTCCTTGCAGGTATGCCGCATAAGGTCAAGGAGCGCCTTCGGATGCAGGTGGTCGCAGAGCACTTCCCCGTCGTCGGTAAGATAGACCATATAAAACGGGTGGAGAAGGTTCGTACGGTCGATGTTCACGCCGTTGTTGCGGTTGCGCAGGATGTATATCACTCCGGGTTTGGCCATATCGTCGCTCTCCACCACCGCGCTCATCCCGAACGGAGCGTGTTCGATGTCCGGATGCTCCTTGAAGTAGGCCAGCAGGTCGAGGCGGAACTCGTTCAGCCCGAGGTCCATAATGTTGATACCCGTGTCCATATCCTCTATATCGACGACTTCTTCCTGAAGGCGTTTGAGCTGGTTGCGGCGGTATTCCAGATCGCCTTTCTCGTTCGCCGAGAGGAGGTTGTCGTCGCCTGTGGACGTGAGCACGGTGGCCTTCATACGACTCTCCACGCGCCCCTTCAGGCGGATATAATCATCCAGCTCGATGTCCGGCCAGTAGTTCACCAGCTGGATGACCTTGTTCTTCGAACCTATGCGGTCGATCCTTCCGAAGCGCTGGATGATGCGCACCGGGTTCCAGTGGATGTCGTAGTTGATGAGGTAGTCGCAGTCCTGGAGGTTCTGACCCTCGGAGATGCAATCGGTGGCTATCAGTATGTCGATATCTTCCTTCGCCTCCGGGAAGAGGGCATCCCTGTCTTTGGACAGGGGGGAGAAGAAGGTAAGTGTGTTATTGAAACTGATAGGGAACTTCTTTATCGTGCACCTGCCTTCCGTAGAGCCCGTCACCAGCGCGACATTGAGGCCGCACTCCGTCTTTATCCTGTCCGCGAGTTGTTCGTATAGGTAGTTCGCCGTGTCCGCGAAGGCTGTGAAGATGAGGACCTTCTTGTTGTCCCCGTTAATCGGGTGCGCGAACTTCTCCTTGAGGTCGGAAACGAGGGTGCGGAGCTTGCTGTCGTGCTCGGGAGTTATGTCGGAGAGCATCAGGAGCAGGAGCTCGAGTTTCTCGAGGTCTGCGCGGAGATCGCGTTTCCAGCTTGTCGTGTCCATATCCGACAGCCTGATCCGCGTTTTCTTTGAGACCAGGAAAGTGTCCTCCTCATCCAAGTCCTCTTCGCTGAATGAATCCACGTCGACCGTCTCCGCTCCGTGGCTCTTCTCGTAAGCATTGATCGACTCGAGAGTCTCCTTGATGTAGGAATCGATTCGGGTGAGGGTCAGCCGGAAGGAGTTGACGGAACTCTCGAGGCGCTTGAGGAGGTTCGTCGCCATCAGTTTGCGCAGTCCCTTCTCCCTGCCGTCAATGGAGATCTGCCCGGGTCCGTCGTAGTCGATGGCGTAGTCGGCCTTGGCGCTGTCGAACACGAAAAGCGACGGCGTGTAGATGGAGAGGTTAAGGGTGTCGAGGATGTCGGCTATGTCCTTGAAGCTGATGGCGCTGTCAAGGTCGGTCAGCTTCGGGCGGCGCGAAATAGGGGCAAGCCTTGTCGGGAACTCACCGATGTCGCGGGTGTCGTAGTATTTCGTTATATGGCTGCGGCTCCGCGCGATGGTGACGGCGTCGAGCAGCTGGAAGAAGTCGAAACTCAGGTCGTCAAGCAGCCGCTCGGTGGTGCGCTCCTCCGGATCGAGCTTCGCCCATTTGTTATAGACGGTCTGCGCGTTACGGAAAATGTCGTCCACGCCCTTCTCGAGTCCCAGCATGCAGTCGAAGTCCTCAGAGTGGCCTTCGTAGGCGAGCTGGAGCTGGTTGCGAAGGTCGTAGAAGCGGTTGTTCACCGGCGTGGCGCTGAGCATCAGGACCTTAGTCTTCACTCCCTGGCGTATAACCTTGTTCATCAGCCGCTCGTAGCGGTTCTCCTTGCGTCCTTCGTCCTCGAAGTCAACGTCGTCCTCGTCGATGTTGCCTCCGTTGCGGAAGTTATGGCTCTCGTCAATGACGATGAGGTCGTAGTTGCCCCAGTTTATAT
>CAVCDF010000063.1:0-9305 GCA_963600795.1 Anaerotignum sp.
GGCGGCGGATGCAGTGGAAGAAGACTTCCTTTTCTGTCTATGTGTGATCGCAGAAAGCCATTCGCGCAGCTCCTGCCGGTTCTGTGGATGCAGTATGGTCATTGTCAGAGTTCGTCAGTCTGTGTCCTGTTCTTCTCGCACGCACCGCAGCCGCTGCATCCGCTGCACGTCATCCTCGTCCCGCAGGTGGCGCATATCTCCCTGAATTGCGGTTCCGCCTCGGGGACTTCCGCTCCGAAGAGCGAGCCTTCGGGCATACGGAGCCTGCGGGGCACTTTCCTCCCTTCAAAACTCAGTCCCGAGCGGAAGGCCTGCCGGCTCTGCGTCCGCTTGTCGGGGATATGGTAGGTCTTCCCGTCTTTCACGAACACGGTGCCGGTCTCGATGAAGTCGAAGGTCACGCCGTGGGCGCGGCACTGGAAGCTGAGGGCCTCCACCCACTCGAAATGGCAGGGGCGCGCCCCGTCGTAGTTCTCCCCGCCGCAGAGCACCTGCTCGATGAGTCCCGTGGCGAGGTAATTCTCCGCGTCGAGCGGACCGATGAACGGGGCCGCCATGAATCCCCTGTGCTTCGCCGGGGTGCCAAGGAGGATCGGGAGTCGCTCGTCAGCCCGCCTCTGGTTCTCCGCCGTGACGCTGAGCATCACGTTCTCGTAGCCCTCGCCCCAGTCGGTCGGGAGGCACTCGGCGAACCGTTGCGGACGCTTGGTGAGAAGAAGGAAGAACACGTCCGGACGCTGCCGGATGACCTCCCACGCCTCTTCTCGCCACGGGTCGGCCTCCTCGATGAAGAAGTCCGTCGACAGGCCCACGTGCAGGGTCGAGCCGGGCTTTATGCGGAAACTGCCGTCACGCCGGCGCTGCAGGGGCAGGTCGAAGTTCTCCGTGCGGAAGACGCGCGAGGTGTCGACGCCCCTTCTGGAGTCGAGGAAGTACATATAGCAGTGCTGGCAGCCTTCGCTGACCTTGCGGCAGCCGTGCCAGGGGTTCCAGATGATCATCGGAGTTTGAGTCTATCCTATCCTATTATTTTCCAGAACCCTTCCGGCAGCGTGACGTTCGGCAGCTTTGAAGCCTCCCGGAAGAGCGGCGCTATCTCGCTCTCCCTCCAGCCGGCTATCCCGCAGCCTATGGGGGTGACGAGGAAGGTCAGCTCCGGGTGCTCCTTCGCATAGGCTGTGAACACATCCACGTGCCGTCGGATGATGTCCAGCTTTCCGTCCATAGTCGGTATGGCGTAGCAGCGCCCGGTCATCCCGACTCCCACGCCCCATTCGGCGCCGAAGTCTCTGAAGGCCTTGGCCGCGGCGCCTCCGCCGTGCATTCCTTCCTTGTTGCTCCCGAAGACGAAGACCTCGCCTTCTTTGAGCGATTCGATATACTGCGGTGTTATTCTGTCTCTGTCCATAATTGTTAGTCTTTCAATATCATATAGGCTTCGTGATATTTTTTATCCGCCTGATGTCCTCGTCCGTGAGGCTCTTGAGGCGTTTCAGGTCCATATTGCCCCTGAGGTCGCTCAACTTCACTTCCCGTGCGATAGGGTTCTCCTTGACCTTCCTCACATAGTCGAGGTAGGGGACGCTCTTGTCGTGGGTGAGCAGCCTCACGGCGGCGAGAATCTCCCCGTCGATGCCGAGTCCCGCCAGTTGCTCGAAGGTCACCGAAGTGTCTTCCACGGTGTCGTGCAGAAGCGCCGCGACCTGCGCCTTGCCGGAGCAGCCGGCGGCGACCCTGAGCGGGTGGAAGATGTACGGCCTCCCGCCCTTGTCCCTCTGCCCGTAGTGGGCTTCCACGGCCACTTTCAGCGCTGTTTCAAGCTGCCTGTCAAAATTGTCGTTCCCAACCCCCGCTATGTCTAGAATCATATCTTCCATAAGCCAATTAAATATAAAAACGTAATTCTTCGAAAATGAGCACTTTAGAAGAAGGGTTAAGACTCTACTGGATTGGGCGCGGAGTTAGGCTGCTTCTCTTCTTCAGATGGAGTAGGCTCAATCACATCAATATCGTAAGAAGCCTTTAACTTCTCTCTCCAATTCTCGGGCAAACGTACCCTTGAATGTCCGTCGTAGTATCTTTGACCCCGCCAAAGGGAATCTTGTCCAATATAAATATCATCTGTGGATTCTTTATTAGGCCAAAATGAGATATTCCAATGATTATTATCCCACAGACCATTACCTGTAAGAAAGTCATAAATGATGCAGAGTTCCCTATGGCTTATTGCTTGTGTCCCCCTGTTGATGTTGCTCAATGATTCAAAAAACTCTTTACGTTTCTTTGTAAGGAAACCATTAAAATCAGCGTTTGGCTTTTCGGCAATGAATGAGCCATATTCCTTATAAAAAGCCAAGAAACTTTCTGTGCGAACAATTCTCTTCCAGTTTGAACTTTCGTAGTTCGTATAATACCAAGGAGACTGTGTTTTTAAGAAAGAGCCAGACTGCCCGTTATAGAACAAGAGAATTTCTTTGATTACGATATTGCCTGCCTGATTATCGGTTGCTATGATATCGTTTATTCTTCGTTTGAAATTTTGTAAACTATTCTCAATATCCTCCCAATCTATAACTCCACTTCCTTTTCGTATAAAGTCCACTATGGTATTGCCTCCAACGCCTTTACCATCTATGAAATATGGTAAATCTTGAATCTCCCAGATTAGTGATTCTATAATCTTTCTTTTTTCTGGAAGTGTAGATACAAGCTCAGAAATTATTGTCTCCTCTTCGCTGAAAATTCTAGAGGAGCCGTTGTCTTCTTCTTCAGAATCTGACTCATCAATATCAGGATTTATCACGTAATCGGTGGCCATCATTTTATCGACAATGGTTGATATAGATGTGCTGGAGCGTTTGTAGCAATTATAGCGTATGTAATAGAAATGTAATAGTCTGATAAGAAAGAGGTCATTGATTTTAGTCTTGCCGTCAGCAACCTGTTTGAAATAGTACATCCAAGGCCAAAACAGCATACTCATATTTCTGGCGATGGACTGATTCTTATATTGTGACCTTTCTTCTTCTCCCATTCCTCTCGGGTCTATGATTTTCCAGCTACCGTCATATGTATTAATCTGTTTCCATAGCTCATTGGTGTAGTTGTCTAACCATTTAGTATATAGGCCTTTATACTCTTCCTCCACTTTTGTCTTGAATGTTGCCGATGTGATGTGTTTCAGGGCATCCATATAAATTTCGATGCTGGTGATTTTAGGCATCGCCTCAGGATTCGACATTTTGTGGAACCATTCAAACCATTCAATATTTTCAAGGAACATATTGAACCCCTTATCAGCATTGGGATTACCTTCTCTCTTTCTCCAAAAGAATGTCTGCCAATTTTCCCAGATACTTCCATATTTGGGTTGATCTTCGGCAGGTAAAGCCCTGGCTTTCTTCATCTCATTATCTGACAGCTGTTCCCCTCTTGAATTCATCGTTATATATAATTCCTCTCCTTGGGATGTGGCTTCAGTCTTGAAATGCCAGAAGTGGATGTTTGTCAGCAGAAAATCAAAGTAATATTTGTCATCGTCCTTGAATATCTTTTTAATAGATTTCAACGCCTCAATCATAGACATTACGGTCGGATCCTCACGATAGTCCTCAAGAAACCAATACGGACAATCCTCGCTTACATTATTGACAAAATCGAAGGCCGATTTCCCATATTGACGGGCATGCCGTATTAACTGAAGGACGAACTGTTGAGTAAGGTCGCGAACCTTATAATTGAATCCTATTTCGGACTCCCCATTCCCGGCACGGAAAATCGCTTCAAAATCATCCATTCGTCCTTCAACGGAAGCCCTGTACAGGAGCAGCAGGAATAGTGTGGTGATTCGTTGTTGTCCGTCTATCAGGTACTCATCCAGTATTCGTTCACTTTCATATTGGACATACGAAGGCTTATAAGAGTAGAGAAATCCGACGTTAATGTTTTTGTTAGTGTGAACGTGATGGCACGTCTCGCAAGGAGAGGCTTTCTTTTCCAAAGAATCAAGAAATCTCTCGATTACCTGAGGATTATTACCCCAAACATATTCACGTTGGATTTCAGGTACGATAAGGTTGTTGAGAGAGAATAGCGTCAGAAGATTCTCGTCTCTTAAGTAAGCTGTTTTGTTGGCCATATCTTTTAATTGAGGAATTCTTTGATTTGTTGTATGATATATTTCCTTCTGGATAAAATATCAGTTGTATCCCATCTCGACATCATCGTTGTGTCGATATGGTCATCCTCCCTCTCCAGGAAAATCTTATTGAATGCGGCATATACGTGAGGACGAATGAAATGACCATCTTGCGACTTGCGCATTATGTCGATTCTCTTCTCCAAAAAGAAATCGTTGCCATACCCCCTATTGACCGATTCATCCAAAAGGCATAGATTCCCGAGGGAGTTGATAGGGATCACTCCATCTAACTTCTTTTTGATGAGTGCCTTTATCTCCTCTTTCCATTCTTGGTCATCCCAGTTGATAGTGCTGGGATCAATCTTGATACGTTCCTCCTCGTTTTTAATGTAAGAATTTACAATCTGCAAGTATTGGTTCAATATCTGCGTTTGTTTGGACTTATCCTTGATTTTGTCTCCTATGGGTGTCTGGGGGAAAATATGTTCAAAATCTTCCTTGTTCGTCTTGAAATAAGGTACTGGTAATTTTGAGCTGAGCATACTTGAAGATGTGCCGGACACTAATGATGTGATATCCAAAAGGACAGATACTTCTGTTAATTTATCGTCATACCAGTTTTCCTTAAATGCAATCTGTTCTTCCTGATTATCTTCCAGTATAGATTGAATGGACTCGATTGATTTAATGCGAGTTTTGAGATACTCTATGAAGTCTCTTCTTGACAAAGATTTCCAGTTAGAACATAACTCTTTAAAGCTTAGCCTATTAATATTACACTCTTTCTTCTCGGTGCCTGCATAGATTTTTGCAAAAAGGATCAGGTGATAAAGTAGTGGGTCATTATACCAATCTTCTATGGTCCGTTGTAACAGCTGAAGCTCGTTCATGAATTCAGGCTCCTGAGAAAGTTTCTCAAACGAATCCATCTGGATAGTCGCACCATCTCTTGTGAGAATCAGTAATTTATAAAGATGATTGATCGGATATACATCTTCATTGAAAGCGACACTGCTACCCTGCGTTACCTTGATTTCTTTGGTGAAGTAGGAAAAATATTTCTTTCTGTTTTCATCCATCCACCAAAGGTTTATCCTGTCCAGCAGCAGTCCTATTCGGACCCTCCTCTCGTTCATCAATACATTGCGTTTTACAGCATCGTCTTCATCGTTCACTTCTCTCTTTGCGACACGGGTGATGATCAGTGCGCGAATAAGGTCTGCGCCATCGAGAGGAACTCTTTTCCCATTAAGATTCTCAAAAAGTTCCTGTTCCTCGACCCCGTGGACAAGATTTACGATAAGTTTAACATTGTTTAGAATCTTAATTCTCATTGGCTCTTTGTCGGCGTGATGTTTATCGAACCACCTTGATACAGTATGGTATGCTTGAAAGATATAGTAAATATCCTGAAAGTCATAGCCTTCCCCCTTAGCTTTTAGGAAGTCATCCCAATGCTGATAGCTTGCAAGGCCGTCATCTCCCTTGAAGATATATTCTTCAATGAATTTTTGGGTCTCCTGGCGAACCGCATAGCATATCTTATTTTTGATGAGATCGTATTCTTTGAGATATGATAAGACTATCATCAGAGTGGTTAGGCGTTGTTGCCCATCCACCACATTATATCGTGTCTCATTGTCAGGTAGAACAATCGTTATGTTTTGTAGACAATAGAACAGATCAAGGTCCTCGTTAGGTGAGAACGCATATATATCATCAAGAAGCTGTTCAATATCCTTAGTCTCCCATTTATATCCACGTTGGTATGGGGGAATTGTAAAGCATTTATCCTTGAAAATCTCGGAAGTAGAGTATAATAATTTGGCGCTCATACTGTTTGCTCGTTGTATTGTATTAGTGTGTAACTCTAATAAGTCCTTTACGACCTCCTCTCAGCCTCCTTCTTCGGGGGCAGGTGGATCCGTATCTTCATCGCCCCGCAGAGCGGGTCCACGTCCTCGACGACGACCCTTCCTATGTGCTGAAACCAGAGGAGGTGGTGCATAGCCATAATCTCGGTTGTCACTCCGGGCACGGCGAGGTCGGCGGTCCTTATCCACGCCACCCTGTCGTTGGTCGCCTCTATCAGCAGTTCCGCTCCGGGCCTCATATCGACGATTTTATCTAGGCCGAGCAGCACGATGAGCCTGTCGAAGGTCACCGAGAGGTGTTCTATGTGGTTCGTTATCTCCATAATCCTGTCATATTTTCATAAGCGCCGCAAGCCCGGTGACTACCTACGGTATCTGCTGTTCAGGTTGACGAACCTGGTCTCCCTGTAGTCGCATCCGTAGGCCTCGTTGGAGCAGGCGTAGACGTAGTACGGGTTCCCGTTGACGGCCTTGCCCTTCTTGACCATCATCCTCCTGCCGCAGCGGCAGAGCGGGCATCTCTCCTCCTCGGGTATCTCGTCCTTCCTCTCCTTCTGGACTCCGATTCCGGGCACGAACTCCGCGACGAACGGGGACGGACGGTCGCGGTCGTAAAGCACAAAGGTACAATTTTTTGCTCTGGTCAGGGCCACGTAGAACACGCGTCGCTCCTCGCTGAACTCGAACGGGTCCGGTTCGCTCAGCACGTAGTCGAGTATAGGGTTGTCGGCGATCTCCGAAGGGAAGCCCCTCGTCCCGCCGTTGCAGTTCAGCAGGATCACGTAGTCGCTCTCCAGACCCTTGGACTGGTGGACCGTCATGAACGTCATCCTGCGTCCCGCCGCCTCCACGGAGACCTTGCCGTCGTTCCCTCTCCGGATGGCGAATCCGGAGCCGTTGAGAGCGTTCACGTCGCTGCCGTAGCGCCCCAGCAGGTACACGCCGCGGTCCTCCGGGATGGAGGCCAGGATCTCGCATACCCTCTGGCCGGCCGTGTGGCTTCCGTCCGTCGGGACGAACCGCAGGTCGGTCCTCGCCTCGCCGCTGAACGGCCTCACGGTCTTCTCCTTCTGTCCCTTGTTGGCGAGGATGAACCGCGAGGACAGCCCCACGCACGGCTCCCCGAAACGGTACGTCGTCTCCATGCGGCATTCCTTGGTGTAGCCGAAATAGTCGCCGAACCGCTTGAAGAGGGCTATGTCGCTGCCGGCGAACCGGTAGATGGACTGCCAGTCGTCCCCGACGCAGAAGAGCTTCGTGAGCGGGGACTCCCTCCGGAGGGACTGGAGGAAGCGGTAGCGGTCGGCGGATATGTCCTGGAACTCGTCGACCAGTATGTAGTCGTAGTCGTGGCGGTGTCCTTCGAGGCAGAGCTCCGTCGCGCGGACGATCGCCCCGGTGAAGTCTATCACGCCCTTCTCACGGCACATCGCGTCGTACCGTGACATATACGGGACGATGATGCCGTTGACGGTGTCAAGGTCCTTCCTTTTCACGCGAGAGAGGAGCTGTCCCGTCGTCTCGCCTCTCGAGCGGAGCAGGAAGTGGAAGGCGGTGAGCATGTCGAGGATGGACTGCTCCTGCCTCGCGAGCTCCCTCGAGAGCCCGCTGTCTTCCCCGTCCTTCGCCGGCTCTATCCCTGCGGCGCGCAGCTCTCCGGCGAGCCTGCGGAAGACCTCCCCGCTGTGGAAGTCCGCGCTTCTGGTCTCGAGGAGGACGGTGCCGTTGCGTTTATGCAGCTCACGCTTCCATTCGATGCCTTCTATGTATTTGCGCTCCTCTTCGGCGGAGAACCACCCGGGACACCGCCCGGCGGCGTTGACCGCGAAATGCTCGAGATAGACGCGGCGGGGCTTCCCGTCCCCGCCCGTGCCGTATATGGAGAAGTCCGGGCAGTACTGTCGGTGGTCGGTGTCAACCGTGTCCTTCTCATACCGCTCCTCGTAGCGGAACCGTATGCCGTTCCTTCCGAGGAAGTCGCATATCCGGCTCTCCTCGTCGCTCTTGCAGAAGACGGGACGGCCGTCCATGTCCTTGTAGTACGCGTTCACGCCGTATTTTTGCCGGGCCTCTATGTACTCCTCCCTGGAGCCGTATTCGAACTGGTCCGGCATCCTGTACCGGCTGCCCAGGATGTAGTCCGTGACGGCGGAGCGGAACGCCGCGTCGTTGTCCATCAGGTCGTGGTAGACGAGCGCCGGCATCGCAGTGTCGGCTATCGTCGGCCTGCGTCCGGTGGCCTCGGCGATGATGTCCAGCGCGAGTTTGTGGAAGGTGACGCACCGGAGCGCCTTCTCCCCGAGCCTCTCGGAGAGGGACTCGGCGGCCTTGCGGGTGAAGGTGATGAGCAGTATGCGGGAAGGGTCGACCCCCTGTCTGTCGACGAGGTAGCGGACCTTGCCGACGGTCGTCATCGTCTTGCCGCTGCCAGCGCTGCTGATGACGAGGACGTTGTCCTCGAGCGAGACGACGGCCTCCCGCTGCTGGGCGTCGAGCGGGTACTTCAGCACCGTGTCGAAGAACGCCCGGTTGCGTTCCAGCTCCCTTTTTACGAACTGCCTGTTGTTCTCCGCCTTGCATCCGGCGGTGTCCGTCAGGGCCTTCGCGAGCCTCTCGGCTGGGACACGGACATCCGACTCACGCAGCCTCCTTGTCCCGGCGAGGCGGCGCAGACGGCGGGACAGGTCTGAATACCTGTCCGCGAGCGCTGCCCTCTCGGACTCGGTTATGTAGTGAGAGAAGTTGTAGTACGATGACACGTCGTCCAGCGCCGGCCCTATCAGGGGCTCTATCTCGTCCAGCTCCTTCTTCTGCCGCCTGTCCCTGGCGATAGCCAGAACGGTCACGGCCGCGATGGCTGACGCGAGCGTCAACGCGAGGATTATGATGATGGATGCCGGCAAGGTGTGAGCTGTTTATCTGTCCTCCTTCTGCGTCCTCTCGTACTCCCCGAACCCGGCCTCGATGACGGTCTCCTCGTTCACTCCGGCTTCCCTCGCGTATGTGGCGAGCCGGGCGCCGAAGTCTCTCGAGAAGACGCACCTGACGGGAACGCCGTCGTACCGGCTCAGGTCGAGCGGGCAGAGCGAGCTCACCTTCTTGCCCTGCGAGAGGGCGTAGGCTATCTCCCTCGAGGTGCTCTTTCCCACATAGCCGCCGGGGTTCACTACGAAGATCTCGTCCGCCATGTCGATCTTGCTGAGGTGCATCTCGTCGAGCATCTCCTTCGTTCCTTCATTCCAGACCTCATCGTCGCCGCTGTGGCCGAAGAGGCCGACGGAGATGACGAT
>CAVCDF010000064.1:0-4881 GCA_963600795.1 Anaerotignum sp.
GCCCTCCATTTGTAGTGGTCGCCCTGATGGCCGTCAACCAGCCACAGCTGGGTGATGTCGCGGAAGCGGACGTTCTCCGCTATCTGCTGAGGTGAGAGATGGCAGTGGTAGTCGATGATCGGGAGCGACTCGGCGTTCTCGTGGTAAAGCCGTCTCGCGGTCGCGGTCGACAGCATGAAATCTTCGTTGATGAATGAGGTCATATCGTTGTTCAGTATTTTCGATTCTACAAAAATAACCATTTTATGACGATTTTGTCACTGAAGCCGACACATAGATGTCCCGGGAACCGTCATCGCACCTTTTACGCCGACGGTTCTGACACAATGTCAGAATTAGGTAATTGGCAGATATTTTGATAACTTTGCGGTCGTTCCGGTGGACGGACGGCATCCGCCAGAATTAAAACGGAATAAGAATATGAGCAAGAAAAATAAAGAAATCAAGAAGGAAATCAAGGACACGGAGGTCGAAGCCAAAGTCGAGGACCAGAAGACTGAAAAGGTTGAGACTCAGGATAATGCAAAGGCCGAGAGCACAGAGGCCGAAGCCGGAGAGAAGGAGAAGGACGGGGACGCCGGACTGAACGGCCAGCTGGAGGCGCTCCGGAAAGAGAACGAGGAGCTGAAGGCAAGCGTCGCCAAGGAGAAGAACGACTACCTCCGCCTGGCGGCCGACCTTGACAATGTCCGCAGGCGTTTCGCCCAGGAGAAACTTGACCTTGTGACATCCGCTTCGGCTGACACGATCAAAGGTCTGATTCCGGTCCTGGACGACTGCGAGTCCGCGCTCAAGATGCTTGAAAACTCCGCAGACGAAGCCGCCAAAGAAGGCACCCAACTGATCTACACCAAGCTGATGGGATACCTCAAGACCAAGGGACTTGAGCCGGTCAAGGCCAAAGGCGAGAAATTCGACACGGATTTCCACGAAGCCGTGGCACAGTTCCCAGTCCAGGAGGAAGACAAGAAAGGTCTTGTCTTCGATGTCATCCAGACAGGCTACACCCTCGGCGGCAAAGTCATCCGCTACGCAAAAGTCGTTGTAGGAATATAGGAGATTCACTGATATGGCAGAGAAAAAGAGAGATTACTACGAAGTGCTTGGCGTCGCCAAGACCGCTTCGCCTGACGAGATAAAGTCGGCCTACAGGAAAGCCGCGATGAAATGGCATCCTGACCGCTGGGTGGATGGTACAGATGCCGAAAAGAAGACCGCCGAAGACAACTTCAAGGAAGCGTCGGAAGCATATTCAGTGCTCAGCGACTCCGACAAGAGAACGAAATACGACCAGTACGGCTTCGCCGGAATGGACGGACAGGGCGCTCCTGACTTCAGCGGATTCGACATCAACGATATTCTGAACAACCTCTTCGGAGGCGGCAGCCCGTTCGGCGGCGGATTCGATTTCAGCGGATTCGGAGGCGGCGGACAAAGCGGCACAAGGCAGAGAACGGCAAGAGGCAGGGACATCCGCACGAGAGTCCGGCTGACACTCGAAGAGATAGCGACAGGAGTAGAGAAAGGGATAACGCTCGAACGCAACAGGCCTTGTCCTGACTGCTGTGGGCGCGGCACGAAGAACGCCTCCGACTTGGTCACCTGTCCTTCCTGCAACGGCACAGGCCAGACGTCAAGGGTGGTCAATTCACTCTTCGGAAGAACTGTGACATATTCCACCTGCACGCAGTGCGGAGGAGAAGGCAAAATCGTCAAGAACCCTTGCCGCACCTGCGGCGGAACGGGTCTGGTGCGCAAACGCGAAACCATCAACGTGAAGATTCCGGCAGGAGTCGAGAACGGAATGCAGCTGACGATCCGGGGCGAAGGCCACGCCGCTCCCCACAACGGAGTCAACGGCGACCTTCTGGTCGTCATCGAAGAGGTCGGACACTACAATCTCAAGAGAGACGGCAAGAATCTGTTCTGGTCCACGATCATTTCAGTCACCGACGCGATACTGGGTACGGAGATAGCTGTGCCTTGTCTTGACGGTTCCTATAAAGTGAAGGTAGAGCCGGGCACGCAGTCAGGTACGGTGATGAGGCTGCGCGGCAAAGGACTGCCTGCGGTAAGCGGCTACGGCGGAGGCAACGGAGACCTCTACGTCAAGATTCTTGTCTGGATCCCGAAGAAGCTGTCCAGCGACGAAAAGGACAAGATAGAAAGCATGAAGAACAACAGGTCGTTCACGCCTAACCCTTCGAAGGAAGACAAGGCTCTGTTCGACAAGATGAAGAACAACTTCTAAGCTTTCCGCAAATATGTTCGAAAAAATTTGGATTGTCTGAAATAATTCGTACATTTGCAGTCCGAAAAACAAGAGCAACCGCTTGCGGGTCGTTATCAGAAGTGCGCAATGTTGCAGTAAATTATTGAGAAATGGATTTGATTAAAGTTGTAGAACAGGCTTTCGCTAACGAGAAAGTCGCTACGTATCCGAAATTCAAGGCAGGTGACACGATTACCGTCACCTACAGAATCAAGGAAGGTGACAAGGACAGGCTCCAGAAGTTCAAGGGTGTTGTCATCCAGCTCAGGGGCGCCACTCCTCAGACCAGGACTTTCACGGTCCGCAAGGTTTCCGGAGGCGTAGGTGTAGAAAGGATTTTCCCGTTCCAGTCACCGTTCATTGACAGCATCGAACTGAACAAGGTCGGCAAGGTCCGCAGGGCAAGAATCTTCTATCTGCGCAATCTCTCCGGCAAGAAGGCCAGGATCAAGGAAAGAAAGATGGCCATCCTCAAGGAGGAAGGCGCTTCCAAGGCCGAATAGGAAATCCCGGAGCAAGTCTCCGGTAATTGGTCCCCTAGCTCAACTGAATAGAGCATTTGACTACGGATCAAAAGGTTACAGGTTTGAATCCTGTGGGGATCACAAAAAGCGAGGCTGTTGGACATACTCAATCAGTCTCGCTTTTTTTTGCGGAATTAGCTCAGTTGGTAGAGCGTTGGCTTCCCAAGCCGAAGGTCGCGAGTCCGAGCCTCGTATTCCGCTCAAACGCATAACCCAAGCGCAAAAAAAGGATGGCCTTTCGACCATCCTTTTTTCTTTTGTCCGCCCGGGGTTCTAAGCCTCCGGAATCTCATCTCCGGCAGGAATGGAGAACGGGGACTTCTGTCCTGCGTGAACAGGAGGCAGAGAGTAGTCCTCCTGAGGCTCCTCATTGACCGGTGTCTCAGGGACATCGTACATTCCGGGACGGTTGCCGCTCGTAAGCTCGTTGAATTCCTCCTCGGTGATCATCTTGCAGTTTCCGTTGAACTTTGCGTCAAGTTCAACCTGAAGTCTTCTGATGTGGAGATCGCCCTCGACCACACAGGTATCCTTGAGCGAAAGCGTGTCCTTGACAAAGAAGTTGCCGTCGATCCTGCCCCAGAAGTCAGCGTTGCAGCAGATGATGTCGCCCTTGATTATGGCTTTCTCGCCGACAACGACCTTGGCCTGAGAAATGATGCGGCCCTCGAAAGTACCGTCGATTCTGATGTCATTAGGAGATGTGATCTCACCCTTGATGACGGAACCAGCCGAAATCCTGCTGACGTCGTTCACGCCGGCGGAATCATTCATTCTATCGTAATTTACGCCCATAATGTGTGTTTTTTTATCGTTCTTTCCTTTATTTGTTACAGATTGTTTCCGAGATGATTAAAACTGGCCCGCACCGTGGCAGTTCTTGTATTTCTTTCCGGAACCGCAAGGGCAAGGATCGTTTCTGCCGATTCTCTTGTCCACGTGCACCGGAGTTCTGGCCTTCTGCTCACCGTTGGTGGTCAGGTCGCTGCGCTGGGTCTTCATATTGCTCATGTCACGGCCTCTCGGTGCCTGTGCAGGACGGGCCTCGCTGTCCTCACGCAGAGGCACGAAAGCCCTGAGGAGGAATGACAGAACATCCTTGTTGAGTTCCTCAAGCATCGTGGCGAAGAGGTTATAGCTTTCCAGCTTGTAAACCACCAGAGGATCCTTCTGCTCATAGGCCGCGTTCTGAACGCTCTGACGCAGGTCGTCCATGTCGCGGAGATGCTGCTTCCAGTGCTCGTCGATCTGATAGAGGATGATCGAGCGGCTGAGAGCCTTGGCTATCTCCTTGCCCTGAGTGTTGTATGCCTTTTCAAGATTGACGCTCAGCGTGAGCATCTTGCGTCCGTCGGAAATTGGGATGGCGATGTTCTGGTACATATTGCCCTGCTTCTCGAAAATCATCTTGATGAACGGATAGACTTTCTCGGCAAGAGTGTTCATCCTCCGCTCATAGACGGCCTGCATCTGATTGCAGACGGCATCGGAAAGCTGGTTGCCCTTGGCGCTGGCGTAGAACGCTTCGTCAAATCCGAGGTCGATGGAGAACTGCGCCATGACATATTCCTCAAAATCGGCGAATGACATTCCTTCGGCGCGGCCGGCGACGATGGACGAGGAATCTATCATCATATTCCTGACATCAATCTCGATTCTCTCACCGGAGAGGGCGTTGCGGCGTCTTGCATAGACCGCTTCACGCTGATAGTTCATCACGTCGTCATATTCAAGAAGCCTCTTGCGGACGCCGAAGTTGTTCTCCTCGACTTTCCTCTGGGCATTCTCGATGGATTTCGACAGCATGCTGTTCTCAAGAGCCTCATCGTCCGCCATACCGAGCTTGTCGACCACGCCGGCGATTCTCTCCGAACCGAACAGACGCATCAGCTTGTCCTCGAGGGAAACGTAGAAGCAGGATGAGCCCGGATCGCCCTGACGTCCCGCACGGCCTCTCAGCTGACGGTCGACACGGCGGCTGTCGTGCCTCTCCGTACCGATGATCGCAAGTCCTCCGGCACGCTTCACTTCAGGAGAAAGCTTGATGTCGGTACCTCGGCCGGCCATATTCGTGGCGATGGTAAC
>CAVCDF010000065.1:0-2399 GCA_963600795.1 Anaerotignum sp.
GTACAGCAGCGGCTTCCGGTGCGGCTTTTGACCTCTTCGGATTAAAGGATGCAAAGATCGGTGCTGTAATCGGAACAGGCAGTCAGGCTCTGTGCCAGCTTGAGGCAATGCTTTCGGCAAGAGATCTCAAGGAAGTAAGAGTATCTGCAAGAAATTTCGAGAAGACAAAGGCTTTCGTTGAGAATGCAAGAAAAGAACTTGCAAGCTACGGCGCTGACATCATTGCCTGCGAAGATACAAATGAGGCTGTTTCGGGAGCAGACCTTGTAATTCTTGTTACAACATCCAACACACCTGTCTGCAGTGCGGAATATTTCAAGCCGGGCTGTGTAATCAGTGCTGTTGGTGCATATCAGTATGAGATGCAAGAGCTCGACCCAGCTGTATTTGACAAATGCGGAAAGATTTACTTCGATAGTATGGAAGCGGTTCTGTCAGAGTCGGGAGACATTCTTAAGCCTCTTGATGCCGGAACACTTACCAAGGATCAGTTCACAGGAGATATCGGCGATTACATCCTCGGAAAAATCCCGGGAAGAGAGTCAGATGACGAGATTATCGTATTTGAGAATGTCGGCTTCGGCGCACTTGACCTTGTGGCCTCAGCAGAAATCGTCGAGAAGGCTTCGCAGAAGAAGATCGGAACCATCTGGGAGTAATTCTCTCAATGCAGAGGACACAGAAGTTATAGAAACTATAGAATTTACAGACCGTAGAGCCTGTAACATAGAACCTACAAATTATCACTCATAATAATTTTTTAATAGAAAAGGAGAAAAAGAAATGCCACATATCGATATCAACATGTTCGCTGGAAGAGACGACGAGACTAAGAAGAGAGTAGCTGAGGCAGTAGTAGACACAATGATGAAGGAACTTGGATGCGCTAAGGAGCACCTTTCAGTTGCAATTCATGATTACGCTCCTGCTGAGTGGAATGAGAAGATCGCTGACAAAGTCAACGAGGACGAAGTATACGCAGGAACTGTATACAGAAACAAGTAATCAAGTAATTAAGAAATATCAGAGACGAATAATGCCAGAAACGGCAAATACGTAAAGTCAGTTACAACAGAATGTCAATTATCAAAGTAGACAATTTAATATTTGACTACAACAGAATTTCTGACGATGGCACAGAAATCAAGCAAAGAGCAATAGACGGTGTCAGCCTCGAAATCGAGGCTGGCAGTTTCGTTGCGATTGTAGGACAGAACGGTTCGGGCAAATCCACACTCGCTAAATGCCTGAACGGCTTGCTTGTGCCAAGCGAGGGAGACGTCACTGTATTCGACATGAATACAAAAGACGACAATACTATATGGGATCTCAGAAGCAGAATCGCGATGGTTTTCCAGAACCCTGACAACCAGATAGTCAATTCCATAGTTGAGGATGATGTTGCCTTCGGCCCTGAGAATCTCGGAGTTGATCCGCTCGAAATAAGGCAAAGAGTGGAGGATGCTCTTAAGGAGGTCGGCATGTACGAGCTTAGAAATAAAGGAGCTCACATGCTGTCAGGAGGACAGAAGCAGAGGGTTGCGATTGCAGGCGCGGTTGCGATGAAACCAGACTGCATTGTTTTCGACGAGCCGACAGCCATGCTCGATCCTCTCGGACGCTCGCAGGTAATGAAGATCATTAAGGAGCTGAACGAGCAGGGAATTACGATCGTGCTGATCACTCACTTCATGCAAGAAGCCTTCCGTGCGGACAGGATAGTTGTCATGAAGGAAGGAAAAATTTTTTGCGACAAAACGCCGGCAGAGCTTTTCGGAGACGAAGAGCTGATAATGGGCGCAGGTCTTGAAATGCCGCCAGCTGTTGACCTCAGAATGAGGCTCGTGCAAAGGGGCGTGCAGATACCGAATGATATTATGACACAGGAAGCTTTGGTGGATTACATATGTCGATAGAAGTAAAGAATCTCAAATACATATATTCGCCAGGCATGCCAGGGGAGACCCTTGCGCTGGATGATGTATCCTTCTCAATAGGAGATGGAGAGATTTGTGGTGTAATCGGACATACGGGCTCGGGCAAATCCACGCTTTTGCAACATCTGAACGGACTTCTTAAGCCTTGCGAGGGAAGCATATATGTCGATGGTCAGTGCATCACGGACGGAAGCTGTAAGATGGTCGATGTCAGAAGACGGGTGGGACTTGTTTTCCAATATCCTGAGTACCAGCTTTTCGAGGAGACCGTCGCAAAAGATGTTGCTTTCGGACCGAAGAATCTCGGCCTTGATGAAGAGGAAATAAATGACAGAGTGCGGGAGGCCATCGGGCTTGTCGGACTCGATTTCGATACAATTAAGGACAAATCGCCGTTCGAATTATCCGGCGGACAGAAGCGCAGGGTCGCGATTGCGGGAGTCATAGCCATGAAGCCTAAGC
>CAVCDF010000066.1:0-22634 GCA_963600795.1 Anaerotignum sp.
CCACGGTCTCCCAGTCCTCCTTGGCCTCAAGCGCCCTGCCCATCAGGTACAGCCCGTTGAAATTGCGGTCCGAAGCGGAGACCACTGACCCGAGCAAGCCAAGGGCCTCATCCGTTTTTCCTGAATATAGCAGGCCGGCAGCGTTGAGCAGCATACTCTCCTTGCAGCCGTTGTCGACCGGCTTCCAGTCCTGCCCGAACAGGCAGGCGTCATCGGCCACATAGGACAGCGCCCTGTTCAGAAGCTCGAAGGCGTAGAACACGTTCCCGTTGTGGGCCTCCTCATCGCACATCGCGAACAGTCCGCAGGCGGCACCGTCGAAGTCACCCGAACGTTCATATTCATTGACCGCCTCGCCGATGGTCAGCTCCGTGGAGATGACCTTCTCGTCGTTGTAGCTCGCCGCGAACCGCAGCGCGTCGCCTGACACCCTGATCGAGTTGAAGTCGATCCGGCGCAGTAGCCGGAGTCCTTCGAGCGAACGGCAGCGGCTGAGTGCGACATAGGCCTGGCCGCACGTGAACGCCCCGCGCCCGAAGTCGACGGCCACCTTGTCGAAGGTCAGCGACTGGCTCTTGTGGATGGTGATGGCCCACGCCAGCCTGAGCGGGTACTGTGTCACCCTCCCGACGACCGTCTTCCGGCAGACCTTCTCCGCCGCGTCGTAGGAATATTCATACGCCTCCCAGGTCTCCTTTCCCACCTCCTCTTCGCTTCCGTCCTCAAGGGTGACCTTGACAAGGCTATCGCCGATGGCACTCACCTTCCCGATCGTGCCGTTCGCCCACCGCCCCGCGGAGTCGTTGCGGAGGAACATCACCTGCGCCCCCTCCTTCAGCAGAAGGCACTCGTCCACCACGTCCTTCAGTTTGTCAGAGCTGCCCTCGAACGCCGCAATGTAGGAATATGCCGGTTTGTCTATCTCCCTCAGCCTCGTCTCGTTGATCGCCTCCGCATCCCTCTTGAAGGCCGTGAGGGTGATCCTCATCTCGTCGGTGTCATCTTTCGCGGCTCCCACCCTGGCGTTGAGTTCGTCAAGGTCGGACTGCCTGACAGCTCCGAGACGGAATCTGTCCAGCAGTTCGATGAAGTGCAGGTCGCTCTGGCGGTAGATCTTGCGGAACTCGATCTTCGGAAGGTTCAGGCCCGCGAGGCAGTTGGCCTTGTAGAAGAACGGACAGTCCGTCCCGTAGATGCTCCGCAGCACCTCCTTGTCCTCCTTCTTCACGACCGGCGGCAACTGGAATATGTCTCCGACCAGCACCATCTGGACTCCGCCGAACGGCCTGCTGGAATGCCTGTACTCCCTGAGCGTCCTTTCCACGGCGTCGAGGATGTCGCAGCGGACCATCGACACCTCGTCGATGATGATGGTGTCCACGTTCTGCACGATGGAGATCTTGTTGTGGTTCATCGTCCCGCAGCTTCTCGGCCCCTGCACTCCGAGGTCAAGTCCGAAGAAGGAGTGTATGGTCTGCCCTCCCGCGTGGATGGCGGCCACGCCCGACGGGGCGAGGACCACGAAGTTCTTGTCCACGCATTCCTGGATGTTCTTCAGGAACGTGGTCTTGCCCGTCCCGGCCCTCCCCGTCAGGAAGAAGCTCTGGTTGGTCCTCGCGATCAGGCTGTAGGCGTTGTGCATCTCCCTGTTCTCCGCGTCGAAAGACCCGTTGAGAGACCCGTTGAGAGAGGTGCCGAGGGAGACATTGGTGGAATCGTTGGAAGAAGTTGAGTTCATGGTAGTTGGGAAAGTTGTATGGTTCATATCGTTTTTTTGAAGTTTCATAGATTATTAAGAAGATTTTCGGATGCAAAAGTAGGGCATCTTGAAGTGACGTACAATAGAGATGTTGGGAAGAAAATTTTTCTCAATACTTTTCTTGGTCCGTGAGAGTTTCTTCCAACATTTCTTTAGATATTTTTTAGAGATAAGAGCCGAACGTCATCATAATTTCTTATCTTTACGGAACACATAACCGAACACTGAACTTATGTCAAAACCATCCGCAAAGATGTACCGATGGAAGTTCCTTGACCGGCTTCTGTCCCAAGGCCGTCCTGTTTCCCAGATGGAAATTATGGAGGCCTACCAAGACGATTCCGATCTCCGCCTGATTCCCGTCCGCGACTATGAACGGAAAAACGAGGAAGATAGAAAGGAACAGCTTGGACTGCACTATCTTAAGTCTCTCCGCAAAGACCTGTCCATATTCAGGAAAGCCCTTTCGCAGAACAATCTTGAGGATATGCTGGTAGTCGGCAGGGGAGCGGCGGACAAACTGTACAGCGACGGTAAAGACCGGCGTACCAAGACTTTCCATTACCGGGATTCCGGCTTCAGCGTCATCCCGTTCCTGACCGGCGAGATGACGGACGGGGAGTTCCGCAAACTGTCCAAAGCTATCGGGAAGCTCAAGGGAGTGTTGAACGAGACGACCTTCGACGAGGTCAGTTTCACCGTGTTCAGCAGGGTGGCGGCGGACTATGGAAAAGGACTTCAATGTGTTGAATATGAAGACAACCGCCGGCTTAAAGGCCGCCAGTACCGCCCGCTGGTTTACAACGCCATTGCAGATAAGCTCAGCCTGAAGATCAGGTACCGGGATTTCAAGGGAGTAGAGTATGAATATGAATTCCATCCTTACCTTCTGAAACAGTACAATGAAAGATGGTTCGCCTTCGGACTTTCTCCTGACTATGACAACAATCCGTACTTCAATGTTCCTCTTGACCGCCTCCTCGCGGCCCCTGAGCCTATAGGTCATTACGAAGAGAGCGTCCCGGAAGACTATCTTGACTATTTCAGCTCCATCATCGGCGTGACGAGGTACTCCGACCGTCCTGTTGAGCATATTGTCATCAGAATTTACGATCAGGAATCTTGGGGGCGCACGGTCACCAAACCGCTGACGACGCAGAAAGTGGTCGATGAATATGACGCCGCGTCCCGGGTGGGCACTCTCAGTCTGGATGTCGTGCCTAATGAGGAACTGTTCTCCAAAATCTTGTCCTGGGGAAGAAATGTGGAGATTGTCTCGCCGGGCCGCATACGCAAAAGGATGAGGGCGATTGTTGAGGACCTGGCGGAGCGCTATGCGGCCGGGACTCCGGACAAACTGACCAAAAAGTAAGAGGTATGGCCATTTACTTAAGAAGAAACGCCTGCTTCCAAAGCGGGGAGTACAAACCGAGACCGTCCAATGAAATCTATGCCCTAAGGAGGGAAAAGGAATATGACAGGGCGAGAGCAGAGGCGGAGAAGATCATCGCCGAAGGTGATGCCGACGATGATGTGTGGAAGGCCTACGGCTGGACATTGATAGACATCTACAACCGTGAAAGCCAGAACGGAAACACCGAGGAGGCGAGGGACATCGTGGAGATCCTTGCCGGCATCAGGCTGGAGGACGAGAACGAGAAGTTCTCGCAGATACTGCTAAGGAAGATTGACTCCCTTAAACTGACGGTCATCCCTGAATATTCACAGATCCAGAAAGCGAAGGAACTGAGCAAGAACGGCGACAATGATGAGGCGATAGCCATATATTCAAGTCTCGCCGCCGCTGGCAAGCTGCCGCCGCAGACGCACGTCGACTACGGCTGGGTGATCTACCGCTACCTGAAGTCGCACATCGAAGAACTTGACTCCGGGCAGGTGAGGTCGAGGCTGAGGGATTATATTCAGTTACAGAACGAGCGCCCGTCGCTGCTGCACTCCCAGATCCTGAGTTTCGCGCTGAACTATGCCAAGAAGGACAACGGCTTCAAACTGATTCCTTTCCTTGAACTCTGGGGACTGGGCAACCTGCGTGAAGAGGATTGGCAGGAGTGGAAGGGAAGTGACGGCACGGTCTACAGTCCGCTGGCCGTCAAGATGCTCAGAGGGGCGAGCAAGGCGCTCGGAGGCCTCCCCGCCGGGCAGGGAGAGGATCTGCAGTGGCTGATTGACCTTTACGACGTGGCTGTGAGAAAGTTCCCTGACGATGATTGGAACATCCGCTCGAAGGCGTTGCTGCTCCTTCGCACCGGCCGTGCCGAGGAGGCCAGAAACATTTATAAGAAACTCTGCCGGACCCTGGGCGACAAGTACTACATCTGGCAGGAATGCGCCGGATGCTGGGACGAGCCGGACCTGAAGACAGCTTTTCTGTGCAAGGCCTTGAGCCTTGAGAAGAACGAGGATTTCATCGGGAAGATCCGGCTGCAACTGGCCGGCTTGCTGGTCGGCGAAGGAAAGTATGAAAACGCCGCTTTTGAACTCGGCCGCTATGTGGAACACTACACGAAGATGGACTGGCACGTCAGTCCCGAAGCGGAAGACCTTCTCGCGAAGATTCCGCCTTCGACCAAGATTCCGCAGAGCGATGAGGAATTCTATTCAATGAATATCCCCGCCGCGGAGGAATGCGTCTATGCCGATCTGCCTTGCACAGAGGTGGTGCTTGTGGACAAATGGAAAAACTCCGACGGCAAGGAGCAGGTCAAGTTCATGGGAAACGGCTCCGTTGCGTTCATCGTCAACAAGAAGAGGCATCCTGCGTTGAAGGGCGGCCACATCGGGCAGGTCTGGAATGTACGGATCCACATCGGACACCCGGCTTCAGGTTCATCCTGCGCCGGAATCCGGTATATTCCTTTGACCATGTCGCCTTCGGAGGCGGCCGACTGGTCGGTTTTCCCGCAGAAGTACGGTGTGGTCGATTATGTTAATGTCGGGAAGAAGGTCTATCACATCTGTTCGCCGCAGGGTGAGACCTCGTACGAACATTTTGAGAAGCAGACGCTTAAGAAAGGGGATTTTGTCCGGTACCGGCAGTACGGGACAGTCGTAAAGGGTGTGCCCAAGACCGTCTTCTGCGATGTCCAAGGCTGCGATGCCGAGGAGGCGGGTCCGGCTTTCCCGCCCGTCATCGCCGCTGTCGACGATGTCAACGCCAAGAAGGAACTGTTCCATTTCGTGCTGGGACCTGGCAAGATGTCCGGCATCCTGCATTTCAACGAGACCAGCCTGCGCCCTTCGGTCGGCGACTGCATAAAGATCCGCTGTTATCCAAAGACCATCGAGGGCAAAAACGGTTATGGCGGTAAGAAGGTGCTGGAAGTCCTTGAGTCCCGGCCGACAGGTGGAATCAACAGCGACACCCTCCGCGATGTCTCCGGCCTTCTGAGCGTCCACTACAGAGACAGCGACGACTGGCGCTGGGACGATGACGAGATGGATGACGATCTGCATGGTGGTCAGACCGGTGGCGGCTGGGGTAAATTCAACGCCCCGGACTTCGCCTTCGTGGACGACTGCTATGTCCACAAGTCCCTTCTGGAGCAGCACCGCATCACCTCCGACTGCCACGTCCACGCCGCCGCCGTCTACACCGGCCGCTCCCGCTGGAAGGTCTACAGAATAGACAAGGTGGAGGGGAAATGATGAAGGGTACATTGGTTCATTTATGGTCATTTTCATGAAAATGCAATTCGGCTATTGCATTTTTTATATCAAATGCTTACTTTTGTTAAAATGATTTATACGCCTTCAACGTGATTTTAGTTTGATTTTTTAACCACGGAAACACAATTATAATCTAATGGGTAAATTTCTTTATGGAGCCGCCGTTCAGGGCATCCAGAATTTCATCTTCCAGACTAACAGCCTGAAGGAGATCATCGGAGCCAGTGTGCTTGTTGATGACATCTGTACAGACACCTTCGCCGAGCAACTGGGCTATAAGGACCGCAGTGGACTGGAAAATGATCCGAATGCCATCCTCAATGCGGCCGGAAACATCAAGTATGTTTTCGATGACGAGGACAAGTGTAGGAAAACTTTCAGGGAATTTCCTAAGAAAGTAATGGAATTGGCCCCTGGCATAACCTTCAGCCAGGCAGTCGTAGAAATCAAGAAGGGTGAATCATTTTCAAGTGTCGTCGATGAACTTGAGAAAAAGTTGAGGGCTGAGCGTAACCGCCCTTCAATTTCGTTGACGACCGGTCTGATGGGAATGCAGAGAATGCGCGAAACCTATCTGCCGGAAAAATTCCATCGTCAAGGAGAGTATTACGATGAAGGTACTTTCCAGAAGTTGAAAGCTATCGACAATGATGAGATTAAGGAAAGTGGACTCAGAAAGAAGGCGATGGGCGGTGTGTTGGACGATACTCCTTTCAAAGACACCGACAACATCAATTACTTTACCGGTGAGAACAATTGGATAGCGATTATCCATGCGGATGGAAACGGGCTTGGCCAAGTGGTGAGAGCCATAGGCGAGAATGATCCGGAAGGAAGGAATTTCCACCGGTTCTCCAGCAAACTCAATGAAGCGACGATTGAGGCTGCGAAAGAGGCGGTGAATTCCGCATTTTGCGATTTCATCAAAAAGGAATTCGGCAACGTAAAGATGAAGCGCTATTTCCCTTTCAGGCCTGTCGTGCTTGGAGGTGATGACCTGACTGTCATAATCAGGGGAGACCTTGCGATGGGTTTCACGAAGACTTATCTTGAGTCTTTTGAGAGACTGACGAAAGCGAAATTTACTGAACTTGCCAATGAGAATCCGGGCATCAGGCCTGTTCTCGAGAACGGATTGACCGCCTGTGCGGGAATCGCGTTCATAAAGTCATCGTTCCCTTACTACTATGGGTACAATCTCGCGGAAGGCCTCTGTGAGGCAGCTAAAAAAGACGCAAAGAAGCCTGGTCGTGACAGAATTTATTCCTGCCTGATGTTCCATAAGGTACAGGATAGTTTTGTTGAATCTTACAAAGAGATAATCGATCGGGAACTTACAACTCCTGATGGGCATTCATTCAATTTCGGGCCGTATTATCTGGACGATTCAGGAATACGGGAACCAAGATGGACTGTTGAAAAGCTCCTTTCAACTGTTGGAAAACTTGAAGGAGAGGAAGGCAATGCCATAAAGGCGGATGTCAGACAATGGCTGACTGCTATGACAGAGCCGGGCGGCACTGCCAAGGCTGTCCAGATTAAGGACAGGCTCAAAAAGAATTATAAAGATAGTAAGGAGAATCAGTCCCTGATTGACGACCTTACCTGCGAAGATGACAGAGAAATCAATAGGAATGGCGAAACTAAAAAAGTCTCTCCGGCTTATGATGTGTTGTCTCTTCATTCCGTTATTTATCAAGAAATCAAACATTGAGTATGGACATAAAATATAAACTTGAATTCTTTTCGTACTGGCACTGTGGCTCGGGACTTTCTGCCGGAGCTGATGTTGACCAGCTCGTTGTCAAGGATGAAAATGACCTTCCGTTCGTTCCTGGGAAGACAATCAAGGGCTTGATCCGTGAAGCGGCTGAGGAGTTGTCCCGCTTGAATCCGGGAAAGTATGCTTCTGTGCAAAATTTAGTGGAAGTGTTCGGTAAAATCCCGACCGCTGAAGAATCTGAGTCGACACCGTCCTCCGGCTGCGCTTTCTTCTCGAATGCGGAATTTCCGGAGGCCGACAAGGCTGAGATTATTAAAAAAGGGCTGCCGAAATTTTTGTTCGAAAGGATAACCTCGACAGCTATAGAAAAGAATGGTATCGCAAAGGACACAAGCCTTCGAAAAATGGAAGTAGCGTTGCCTTGTACGTTGACGGGTATGATTTGCGGTCTCCCGGAAAAAGCTGAAAGCACCATCGTTGATGCGATGAAATTTGTCAAGCGGTTGGGAGAGAACCGTAATCGTGGATTGGGGCGCTGTATGTTCACAGTAATTAAAAACTAGACGGCTATGGCAAAGTTACAATTTACCTGTACTCTGCTTTCAGATGTGATTCTGAATCAGAACTCCGGCACAAAAACAGAACAGACCACGCTGGACTTCATCCCCGGGAATTCATTTCTTGGAATAGCGGCTTCCAGCCTATATTTAAAACTTTCTCCGGAAGAATCGTTGATTCTGTTCCATAGCGGTAAAGTCCGTTTTGGCGATGCACATCCCATGTGTGGTGGCTCAAGGTCTTTAAGAATCCCGGCGGTTCTTTACTACAAGAAAGGTGGAGAACTGAACGACGGAACATTTGTACTATATAAATGGAATGCCGAGCCTGGCGTCCAGCCAAAGCAATGCCGTTCCGGCTTTTATGTCTTTGCTGATGGCAAGGCTTCTAAGATTAAGACCAGCAAATCCGTTGCGATCAAATCAGCTTACGACAGAGAAATGCGCAGGTCAAAAGACGAGGCTATGTATTCCTACGAATCATTGCGTAAAGGTCTCAAGTTCGCCTTCGAGGTGGATTTTGACGATGATGTGCAAGGATTGCAGAAATCGGTCCGTGAGTCCTTGGTAGGGAACAAGCACATAGGACATTCTAAGACGGCGCAATACGGACTTGTCAGAATAGAAAGTAATGACTGGACTGAACCAGAGTCATCGGTATCGTTCGATTCTGACGAAAATGGGAAAGACCTCGCTCTCGTTTATGCAGACGGGCGGCTCATATTCCTGGATGAAACCGGTGTGCCTGTTTTCTCTCCGAGAGCCAAGGACCTTGGTTTTCAGGACGGGGCTGAGGTGGATTGGACCAAGTCTCAGATCCGGACTTTCCAGTACGCCCCGTGGAATTCAAAGCGCCAGAATCCCGATACAGACAGGTGCGGTATTGAGAAGGGAAGTGTGATTGTGGTGAAACTTAACGGGACGCAGTCGCCTGCGGTGTCTGGATATGTTGGCGATTATAAGACTGAAGGCTTCGGAAAGGTTATTTACAATCCGTCATTCCTCAATACCGATGCGAATGGATATTCAAGTCTGACGTTTGAAGAAGCTACTCCTGTCCAGGAAGCCGTTCCTGCAGCCGGATCCGCTTCAATGAACAATCTCCTTATCCACTATATGGAAAAGCGCAAACAAGGAGGCGGTGAGAATCGTGCGTATGAAATCGCTAATAAATATGTCCGTGAAAATGCAAAAGACTTCCGCAATTCGGAAGAAAGGTTCGCATCTCAATGGGGCTATATCAGGACTCTTGCTGATAGCGCTGATAATTCGAAAACTTTCCGAGAGAGTCTTGAGAAATATCTTTCTCATGGCGTAGCGGAGGAGAAGTGGACGTACAAGAAAAAGACGCTCCTCGATTTTGTTGACGAAAAAGTCATCAAAGCCAATTCTGGCATCTGGCGTGAAATAATGGTTAACCTGGCTTCAGAAATGGCCAAGCAATGTAAGCAATAATATGGCAGATCAACATTCATTTTACGATGTCCGGCTTCAGGCCCACATCGTTCTCGAGGCTGAAACGCCTCTTGTCATAGGCTCGGGCAGAAAATCTGCTCTTACGGATTCTTCGATTCTTAAAGATGTCAATGGTTTGCCGTACATCCCGGGAACTTCCATCGCTGGAGTGATTCGTCATATTATTGACGAAGACCAGAAAAATGAATATTTTGGAATCAAGGCCAGGAAAGGAGCAGGAAAGAACAACTCCAAAGGTTCTGATATCATATTCACAGAAGCCAAGTTGGTTGACTTCAACGGTGTCGCCCAGGACGGATTCCGCAAGCAGGATGAGTCATCGGGTTTCTTCAAGTTTTTCTCTATGCTCCCAAGAAGAAACCGAGTCTGCTTAACGGAAAAAGGAGTCGCTAAGGATGGCGGCAAATTTGATGAGGAAGTGATTTTCAAAGGCTCAAGGTTCGCGTTTGACATCGAAATGGTGGTCAAATCCTCGGACAGTGAACCGGCTGAGAAGTTCTTTGACAAGGTGCTTGCCGCCTTGAAACTTGAAGAGTTCAGAATAGGCGGTGACACAAGAAATGGTTTCGGTAAAATGTCTGTGGTGGAAATACGCAAGAGGAAACTTAATCTTTGCACTCCGGCGGACTTGGATGCTTACCTACAGTCATCATCATCGCTGTCTTCTGACTATTCCGACGGCTATGGATGGCAGCCGTTTGCGCCGGAAGCCTCATCCTCAGCAGGCTGGACCAAGTACGAGCTGACTCTTACTCCTTGTGACTTTTTCTCATTCGGATCCGGTGTCGGTGATGATGAGGTTGACGACACGCCGGTACGGGAGTCATTTGTTAACTGGAATAATGGAAGAGGAGAAATTGTCAAGGATGTTCTCCTGATTCCGGCAGCATCCCTCAAAGGTGCTTTGGCACATCGTGTTGCATTCTATAGCAACCTTAGTAAGAGTAAGCCCTATTATGCTATGAACCTGTTGCCTGAAGAATTTGAGGAACATACTGGCAATAAAAACAAAGCGGTAAGACTCCTTTTCGGCTATCAGGATGAGGATAGCGAGACTTCGCAGAGACGTGGCAACTGTCTGTTCAGCGATATTCTTGGCTTGGTCAAAGGCGAGGACAAGATTCTGAACCACGTGAAGATTGACAAGTTCACAAGCGGTGCGATGGAAGGGGCTCTGTTCTCCGAGAAGGTGGTTGAAAACAAAGGCCTTGAATTCAAAACAACCATTCTTGTCAAAAACAGTGATGAGGAAGGTTATGCCGACGCCTTGTCTTATTTGGAGAAAGCCCTTGATGACATTGACCGTGGCACACTGACCTTGGGAGGCGGCAGCGGTCGAGGACACGGTGCTTTTAAATGTAGGTGGACTAAAACAGAGATGGAATAATGGAAAATATACAGTTGAAGAATTGCCAAGGTTACTTATGGTACAGTGACCAGAGTAAGCCAAAGGTGTACATTGATGAAGATGTGGATTTGGACCTGGATGAGAAGTCGAATCCGTTTATCGTGGAAGGTCAGCTTTACTCTCCGGACACACAAGAATCCGTAAGTATCAAATATGAAGACGGGAAATATCGTGTTTATAGATATGAACCATCAAAGTGCGGTCAAGGCCTAGAAGAAGGAAAGATAGAACAATATGTTCCGAATGTGAGGCTTGGACTCAAGGACAAAGTGCTGTACTTTGCCCGTTTGTGGAAAGAAACAGAGGTTGAGGACAGTTGTGGTTTTGCGACGCTCCGCCCTTCGGCTCTGGTTTTTAAAGGTATCGGTCAACCAATTAAAGAGAAGTAGTCATGCCTAAAGATAATAATAAGCCTACTGTTAAGATTAAGGCTCCCTATAATTTTGTCCCGCTGGAGGAAAAAGCGTTCTATCCAAGTTGGGCGAATCACATCTCTCAAGACATCCCGTTCGAAGATGGCGTGAGCGGCAGCGTTGAATATACCATCACGGCGGAAACCCCGATTTTCGTAAGGAATGGTCAGAAGAAAGATGCTGGAGATAACACTTTCAGCCACACTTCCGATGGCAGATACTTTATTCCTGGAACTTCCATAAAGGGAGAAATCCGCAATGTCTTGGAAATCCTGAGCTTCGGCAAGATGACCCAGGTGCAGGATGCCCGGTTCGGAATAAGGGATTTAGGCGATAATACATATAGAAACAACATATCTGGAGCGCATTGTGGATGGCTGTCGAGAACAGAGAATTCGGAAGGAATTGAGGAATATTTTATTGTGGATTGTGGAGAACCATATAGAATTTCTCAAGACGAGATTGATAGAAAACTCGGAACAAGATTAAGTCAAGACAGTAAAAATTTTGCTTTAATAGGCGGAACTAATGACGCCGATGAAAAACGTCGTTCTGCTTATTACAAGTATGACTTTATTGGTAAGATAAATAAAAATACAGGAGATGTGGACTTCGGTGCGCTAAAGTCGGTATTTCTGAAAGCAGAGAATTCTTATGGACGGGAAATAGTCCGGTATGGTAATGGTGGTATAAATGGCACTTTAGTGTTTACAGGTCAATCATCTAAGAGGGCGTTTAATAGGATGCAAAATAAGATGACTGGCAAGTACTATGAATTCGTATTTAAAAACTCTTCATCAGAACCATTAAAGGTTGAAAAAGAAGTTGTCGATGATTTCTTGACCATTCACAAAGAGAATTATGATTATAAGAAACTTTGGAAAAGAAGCCTTAATGATGGTAAAAGAATACCAGTTTTCTTCTTGCGTATAGGAGACAAAATTACTGCCGTAGGACTCTCGTATATGTTTAGGTATCCTACAGCTAATTGTATAAAAGGTGCGATTCCTGTTTCACTTCAGAGTGCTCAACATAAAGACCTTGCAGAATGTATGTTTGGGACGGAATCAGAGACTCTCGGAGCTTTAAAGGGAAGGCTTTTCTTTTCACCAGCTTTTGCGGAAGGATCGCCATCTAGTATGGGCCGAGTAAATACTACCTTGAGTTCTCCAAAACCATCCTTTGGCCCTCTATATGTCAAAGAGGGAACTTGGAATAGTTCCGGAGCTATGATTAAAGGACGCAAGAGGTATCCGGTGAGAGATAGGGTTTGGAACAACGAGCAAGGAAATGCTAATACTGGGTGTAGTTTTATCCCTTTGAAAAATGGAACTGTGTTTAAAGGTGTGGTTCGTTTTCATAATCTGAAGCTTGAAGAATATGGTGCATTGTTGGCCGCTATGACATTCAATGGCCACAACGAATGTTTCCATTCAATTGGAGAAGCTAAGCCATTGGGATATGGGAAGGTTGAGCTTAAAGTTACAGGAACTAATGCAGTAAGAAATTGTGATGGTTTAAAGGTTGGCTGTGTCGAATCCCTAAACGCATTCAGAAAGATGATGCGAAAAGTCTCTTCAGGATGGGATAACTGCCCTTCTCTAGTCCAATTATACGAAATGGCGAAAGGCATTAAACCTGGACAAGAACAAGATTTTGTTTATTTGAAGATGAGTAAAGAAAGATATGAGAACGAATTTGTTCTTGTAAAGGATAGACAAAATAAACTAAATCTTCCTTTATTTACAGAGATAATTGCAAAGAGAATAAAACATATAGGCAGTCAAGATGGTAAACGAGTAAGTAAGAACGATGTGGATAATGCTATTAAAGAGTTTGATGAAAAACTTTCTAAATGATGACAAGGGTTTTAGTCATTAGATATGCCAACCGTCTGCCGATGGCCGACATCCACCTTTTCCGGGGAGCGGTCATCGGTGCGATGGATGGTAATGCTGACATTCTCTATCACAATCATTCCGGCGAAACCGTAGTGTACCATTATCCGTTGATACAGTACAAGAGCATAACCGGTTGTGCGGCCATAGTCGCCATTGATGCCGGCGCCGATGTCATAGGCCAGTTCCTGTCATCGGGCGTGACGGATCTCCGGCTTGGCTCCCGTACTCAGTCATTCGTGATTTCGGACATCAGTACCAGCAACTGTGATGTCTGGGTGACTGATGAAGAAAAGGATTACCGCCTGAACAAGTGGTTGCCGTTCAATTCGGAGAATTTCGCAGAGTATAAGGCGATGGACAGTCTGACGGACAAGGTCGCTCTTATGGAGAAGATTCTTACCGGGAATATTCTTTCCTTCGCCAAAGGACTGGGTATCACCCTTACATCAAATGTCTCCTGCCGGATAAGTTCCATCGCGGGACAGCGGTTGAGCATCTACAAAGGGGTGAAAATGATGTCCTTTGACATAGTCTTCAAGACCAATGTCTCCCTTCCGAACTACATCGGTCTTGGCAAAGGCGTTAGTCTTGGGTTCGGAACTTTGTATAAACATACACAATAAAATGGAAAAAATTCATATTGCTTTGGTTGGGGGGCAACAGATGCCCATTTATTTCGGCATACTTCAAAGTGCGGCCGAGAAAGTTGTTCTCATCTATTCACAAGAAACGGAAAAATCGGCTTTGAGCATCTCTGAAAACATTCTGAGAGATTGGGAGTTGGATCCGATTTTGGTGAAAGTTGATCCTTTCGATTTCTTGCCGATACTGGACGAGTTCAATAACTTGATAGAAGAATATCCGGACTATGAGATTGAGGCGAATATTTCAGGCGGTACAAAACCTTGGAGTATAGCAATGACAATGTTGGCCGAATCGCACCAGAACATTAATCTGTTCTATATCGATCAGAACTGCAACATCTATAATCTTACGCAGCGCACAAAATTCCAGCCGGCGCCAATAGAAGGAGGCATTGAACAGATTCTGCTCTATAATGGTTCTTCGGAAGAAAGCCATACGGACTTCGAATCTTATACTGAAGAAGATCTCGATACGATGAAGGAGATTAAGAAAATCAGAAAAGCCTATCCTAAAGAGTTCAATGCCATTACTATTCCTAACAAACAAAATAAGAGGCGTTATAATCTGAATAAAAAGGATAGAATCGAAATAGAGTCTTCATCGATTGAATGGGATACCAGCAAGAAAATGTTAAATAAGGGCAAACAAGAAGTCCTATTGAGTTTCTGCTCGCAAAAGGGTGAGGAAAAATTCAAATTGTCATCGCCGCATGCTTATGATTTGGTGACGTCATCTGGTTGGTTTGAGTATGAAGTCGCTACTGTCTTGAGAAAGTGGTCGCGATGTAAAGAGGTTTGGCTGAATGTGATATTCCCCTATAGCAACAAAAATCCCAAGAACGAGATTGATGTTATCGTGAATGTGGGATATAAGCTTCTGTTTGTCGAGTGTAAGACTCAGATTTTTGACAATACCGACATTGACAAGTTCGCATCGGCTGTCAAGGCTTATGGCGGCTTAGGCTCTAAAGCGATTTTCATAACAGAATCGCAGATGGGGGAACAGGCTATTGAGAAATGCGAGACAAACAACAAGATGGCACATTTCAGTTTTTATGATGCTGAACGCAAACCTGTCAGCCATCAGAAATTGTTTAACCTTCTTGATGAATTGATGCAAATCAGTAATACCAGATAACTATGCCACGAAAAGTTTTTATGTCTGTGCTAGGTACTGGGATTTATGGTGCCTGCACTTATAAGGGTAAAAATGCCTCGACGGAGACTCGTTTCATTCAGGAGGCTTCGTTGAATGATGTTGGAGCGGACACATGGTCGGAGAAAGACCGGGTTTTCATTATGCTGACATCATTTGCAAGAAAGTGCAACTGGGATAAGAGCATCATCGAGCGGGAAAAGCCGGATAAGACGAAGGTCCCTTATTGTGGGCTTGAGTTTAATCTGGAAAAGATGAATTTGGCTTGCCCTGTCATTCCGGTTGATATTCCGGATGGCAAGGATGAGGCGGAAATGTGGGATGTTTTCAACAGAATTTTTGATGTCCTGGAGCCGGAGGACGAACTCTATTTCGACCTTACTCATGCGTTCCGCTATCTCCCGATGTTGCTTCTCATTCTTGGCAACTATGCTAAATTCCTGAAAAATGTCAAAATCGCATATATGTCGTATGGCAATTATGAGGCGCGTGTCAAGAATGAGGACGACCATAGCAAAGATGTGGCTCCTATAGTCGATCTGTTGCCGTTGGCTACACTGCAAGATTGGACGACAGCTGCTTCATCTTTTAAAGAAACAGGCCGGGTTGACGTGCTGAATCAGACAATAAAAAAGATTGCACCAGGACTCCCTGACAAGAATCATAGAATTCACTTGTCAAATTTGAGAAATAGTTTGAAAGTATTTCAACAACAGATAGAGACTTGTCGAGGTGGAAAAATTAAAGAGAGAAAGGCGGCTGAAGACATCTGTAGATTTGTGGATATAGTTATGCAGGACAACTCTTTACCTGCCCCTACATCACCAATTTTGCTATCTATTAAGACTGCGGTTCAACCATTTGACGCAGATTCTATCAAAAACATACCAGCGGCTTTACAATGGTGTAAAAGATTTGGATTGGTGCAGCAAGGGTACACGTTGTGCCAGGAAGGAATAGTAACATTGGTATGTGAGAAACTGAGTGAGTTCAATCCGTTTACCGGGGAGAACCCAATCAGAGATTACCGCGATTATTGGTCTGCAGTTCTTGGGCTAAACGACATAAAAGTTCCCGATGAGTCGAAATGGACCGGCTTATTGGCTGCAAATATAGAACTGACACGTTCGATTCTCGCACTTGACTGGGTCAAACGATTAAGAGTAAAATATAGTCAATTGACAGCCAATCGTAACACGGTGAATCATGGAGGTTTTACAGGAAATATAACCGCCGAGACTATTGTCAAGCAATTTAATAGCATAGTCGACGATTGCTTGGAGTGCTTTGATTGGGAATTGACTCCACCGACGGCGTCCAAGGCTGCTGACCGGCCGGCCATCTTCATCAACCTCTCGAACCATCCGGCCGACAAATGGTCGGAGGCGCAGAGGGAGGCGGCACTGCAATATGGTGAACTGCAGGAGATTCCATTCCCGAATGTTGAGCCTGAGGCGGATGCCAAGGCATTGAAGAAAATCGTGGAAGAAACCTTACGTCAGGTCAAGGAAGCCGCCGAGGGCAAGACTGCCACCGTCCACGTGATGGGCGAGATGACCTTGACCTATGAACTCGTCAGCAAACTGAAGGAGGTCGGCATCCGGTGCGTGGCGTCAACCACGAAACGGGATGTCACCGAGAATGCGGACGGCACCCGGACCTGTAAGTTCAACTTCGTGAAATTCCGTGAATATTAACCCTCGCGGCCATATTCATTAAATCCGCCCTTATGGAACTTGTACTGAACACATTCGGGACTTCGCTGTCCCGCGACAACGAAGGCTTCCTCATCAGCAACCACGACGGAAGCCAGCGCATCCCCGTCGCCGGCATCCGCTCCATCCAGGTCAGCAGGGGAGCGCAGATCTCAAGCGACGCCGTCCTGCTTGCGATGGAGAACGAGATCGAGGTCCTCTTTATGGACAAGTCCGGGAATCCGATAGGGCGGATATGGAGTCCGAAGTACGGCTCGGTGTCGACGATCCGGAAAGGCCAGCTCACCTTCACCTTCGACCACGAGGCCGTCGACTGGATCAAGGGCGTGATCACCAAGAAGCTTGAGAACCAGCAGGCTATGCTCCTGATGATGAACTCCTCCGGGGACAAGATCCTGCAGATGAGCATCGACAAGTCGATCAACAGGCTGGATGACTACCGGCAGAAGATCAAGGCCCTGGACGGAGAGATAGTCAGCGATGTGGCCGCCACGCTCCGCGGCTGGGAAGGAGTGGCGTCGAAGATCTACTTCGACACCGTCAACATCTTCCTCCCGGAGCGCTACCGCTTTGAGAAGCGGACCCAGCATCCGGCTATGGATGCCGCCAACGCTATGCTCAACTACGGCTACGGCCTCCTGTACGGCAAGGTCGAGGGCGCTCTGATCAAGGCCGGAATCGACCCTTACATCGGCGTGCTGCACAGGGACGACTACAACCGCCCGGTGCTGGTGTACGATGTCATCGAGATATTCAGAGTCTGGGTGGACTATGTCGTGTTCTCCCTGCTTTGCCAGAACGTGATCACGGAGGACCACTATTCGGTCAACCCGGACGGTTCGTATTGGCTTGAGCCGCTGGGGCGCAGGATGCTCATCCAGTCCATCAATGACTACCTCGATGAGGTGATAGATGACAAGGGGGTCCAGCGCAGCAGGTTAACCCGCATCTCCCTGTACACCCAGAACCTCGCCCAGATATTCAAAAAATACGCATAACTATGTTGTCAGTCGGCTCCAACGTCAGGAACAACACAGAACCTTTGAAGAAGGTGACTCCTGAATATCTCTACAATGCGCTCCGGAACCCGAAGCCGGACTTAGAGTCGCGCATCCGTCAGCTGCGGGTGGTGCGGCAGTTGAATGAGACGCAGTATGCCTCGCTCAAGCAGGGACTGCCGTATTTTGTCTGCGCTTCCTTCAGCCCGGCTTTCCGCAAGACGGACAATTTTGCCTACACATCTTACTTCGTCATCGATATCGACCATATTGGCGCGAAGGGACTTATTATGGCGGACTTGAAGGCCCGCTTGAGCGCCGACCCGAGGGTGATGATGTGCTTCGCCTCTCCGGGGGAGGATGGCCTCAAGGTGATGATGAGGCTCAAGGAGAAGTGCTACGACGCAGGGGTATATTCAACATTCTACAAGAGGTTCGTGAGTGACTTCAGCGTGGAGTACGGTCTGCAGCAGGTGATCGACGGGAGGACCAGCGACGTGGCACGTGCGTGCTTTATGAGCGTTGACCGCGAGGCTTACTTCAATCCGGATGCGGAACCTGTTGATATGAGTGCGGTTGTCAACCTCATCGATTCGTCGGAGCTGCTGCGGCAGAAGAAGGAGGCGGAAAAGGACGTGGAAGGCCTGCTTTCCAACAATGAGCAGGAACCGCCGCCGCCACCCGATCCGGATGATGACGCGATGGGGCGCATACGGCAGTTGCTGAATATGCGGCCGAAGAGGCCGGCTCCAACCGAAAAGGATGTCTATGTCCCGGAGATTCTTAACAATATGCAGGAAGACCTGAAGGGATATGTCAATGAGTTGGGGTTCACGGTGACTGACATCGTGAACATCCAGTATGGCAAGAAAATCCGTGCTGAACTGGGGTTGAAGAAGGCCGAGGTCAATCTGTTCTTCGGCAAACGCGGCTTCTCCGTGGTGGTCTCTCCACGCTCCGGGACCGACGCATCCCTGAATTCCCTGCTTGCGGAGACCGTCCAGTCTTTCATTGACGCCGGGTAGTCATGCCAAGAGCAAAGCGACCGCCGCTCTCCTTCGTGGAGAAGATGAAAAAGCTCATCGAGTCCGGCATCGGTGGTAGTCCGAAGCTGGAGGTGGGGGAGGAAGGCGATGATTTGAGTCCGCTCGAGGACAGGGTCAGGGATATTCTTGGATTGACTGACAACGCAAGAAAAAAGAGTGACAGAATGCTGTTTTTCGTGATGTATGACATTGAGAACAACAAGGTCCGCAGGCTGGTGGTGAAGTACCTGATCCGCGAAGGCTGCACCCGTGTGCAGAAGTCCGTCTTCCTGGCCGAGCGTCCGGTCGAGGTCTACAACCGCATCCGTTCCGACCTCGCCGAGGTGCAGGCCGCCTACGACAACGAGGACAGCATCATTGTCCTGCCCGTCACGACGGACTACCTCCGTATGATGAAGATCATCGGCAAGAACATCGATGTGGACATCATCACCCACAGCCGGAACACGCTGTTCTTCTGAGGGATAATGTTAAAAATCGGGGGTCCCGCAGAGCCTCCTTGTCCAAGAACGAATCTTCTGGATTCGACGTATTTCAGCACGGATGCTGTTGGCGTAGGCCATCATTTCTTGTCGCTATCCAACACGTCGATAACGACCTTGATGATTGTGCCTACAGCGGTAAGAACCGCGATAATGGTTTTACTATTCATAATAATAGTAAATTAGGCCCCTTTGTTTAAGTAAGGCCTTAGGCAGCGGGGGCGCTGGTTCGCCGCTTCAGACCTTTCGGGTGCAAAGTTAGAGAATGCTGGCGAAGTTTTTCTTCGCGCGGTCATTTTCTTTCTGACCCGTATTTCGGACCCTTGAGGGTCCATTGAGAGTTACGTCCGTCTCCCTATTTGATAGGAAGCTTCGGGAAGAGGATTTTGATGAGGATGCTGAGAAGTGTGCCGGCTGGGTTCGGACAAGGATCTTTGAATATAACCATAGTTAAGTTGGTTTTAAATGTTCCCGCTCTTCTGTTCAGAGGTCTGGAGCTGCGGAGCGGTTTCGCTGCTTCAAACCTTTCGGGTGCAAAGTTAGAGAATGCTGGCGAAGTTTTTCTTCGTGCGGTCATTTTCTCTCTGACCCGTTTCTTGACTTTCACAAGCCGGCCGCAAAGTTAGAAAACCCTGACGAAGTTTTTCTTCGCACCTGGTTTTCTATCTCTGGCTTATCAGCCGGACCAATGCGAGTCTTCAGTACTCTGGAAGCCTCGTTCCCAAAGTCATTTGCCGTCAGAACGAGGCGGTTCTGAAAGCAAATGATATTTATACTTTGATGAGCAGGTTAATGTTTCAACAATCTTGCAAAATTATAGTGATATTTACCTTTGGAGAAACTATTTGCCTATTGATTCATAATGAGATAGAAGTTTTGCGGCCTTGTCGTGAATTTTCTTGCGTACGGATGTCGGACTGATTACAATCAGATCTCCGAAGTAGGACACCATAGCCTGGTAAAGTTCAATGTTAGGCTTTATGCCTATCAGTTTGAAGAATGCCCAGTCTGCGAATTGTGGATAGGATTCCTTTAGGTGTTCAAGTTCAGGACCTGCCACTTCGGCCTGACAGGAATGGAATGGCTTGGAACGCACATACTGGTCAATGTGATGCTTGGGATTGACGCAGAATACAACATCGACGGGCTTGCCCCCTTCATAGTCAGTCACGCCGATTATATATTCGAAGATGTCCTCCTGGAAATTGATGTCGGCCTCGTTGTAGCCGTTGTCTGAATATGTGAAGTCCTTGATTCTGTCTATGGCCTTTGTCAGATAATGGAGCTGTCCGGAGGGCGTAAGTTCTGAGCATACCAGAAACCATCTGTCTTTGTATTCTTTAAGAAGGTATGGCGACACGGTGATGGCTTTGGGTTTAGTGTCAGTGAACGCTTGGTATGAGAGGGTGACGCTACGCTTCTGGATTATGGCGATGAACAATCTCGGCATCAAATCAGTCAGTTTCTCATTCATCCCTTCTCCTTCGAACATCCTTCCGAATTCAATGACCGGCCTTTCGGCTTCTTCCAGATCGAGACTCATCTTGATGTTTTCAAGCCAACTGAATTGTGGTAATCCGTCAATCTGACCGATGGTTTTGACGGCGGCGGCCAAGAATTGTTTCTCGTTGGCTGTGAGTTCGCGCCTGAAGAGACTCTTGGAGCAATCAGCATAGCAGTACCGGTTCCCGGATCTGACTATGTCAAGTTTGAGGTCCTCTTTAAGAGAACGGATGTCCTTTTGGATTGTTCTTCGGTCCACACTTCTAAGCCTGTTGCTGATTTCCTCTGTTGAGACGCCTCCGGCCTGGCAGAGCATCTCATCGATGACTCTGAACCTTTCAAACATGTTTTTGTTGGTTGGCATACTCCTTAGATTTTTTAGGTGTAATTGAATGATATTGAGTTTTCGCCTTTGTTTTGAACTTGTCATCGCAGCAGCCATTTCCAGACGGAGACCACATCGATTGTAAAGCCGTCCTGGTCGAGGTGCTGCTCGCTGTCTCTGGTGACGATGACTCCGTGATATTCAGGATTCGCCTGAAGGAATCTCGTGAGGCCTCCGGTCTCCCGCTCCGCGGTGGCGGTGTCGGTGAGGCTGAACGCGACCTGTATCGCCAGTTTCTCCGACGGCACGATGAAATCCACCTCCGCGTTGCGGCTGTAGTAGTACAGCAGCGTCTCGTCCTCTGTGTTGTGAAAGCGGCGGTTGAGGTCGATGGCCACGATATTCTCAAGAAGCTTTGTCTCTCCCTTGAACAGGAACAGGTTGAGGAGTCCCTGGTCTGCGAGGTATCGTTTCTGGGTGGTCACCCGCTCGTTGAGAGGGGAGGCAAGGTTCGGAACTGCGAAAAACAGGTAGGCATCCTGCATATATTCAAGATAGTCCTTCAGCACCGGTAGGCTGATTGAATCCCCGCTTGACTTTATGATGTGCATCAACCGGCTGAGGGTGGACGGCTGCATCACGCTGTCCGCCAGTTTTTTGGCCAGCAGGCGGAGAACTCTCGGGTTGCGGATGCCGTGGCGCTGCACGATGTCTCCTATGAGAATCTTCTGGTACAGCGAGTTGAGATATTCACGCTTGTCGGGTGACTTGAATGATTCAGCGATGCCTCCGTCATAGAAGAAGTCATTGAAATGTCTTGACGCGGCGGCGAGGAAAGATGGTGTCGCTTCCCAGTTGCTCGGCAAGTCTAAACCGTTGAATCTCAGATATTCGCTGAAAGAGAACGGGGACACGTCCCGTGGGATGTACCTTCCTCCTAGTTTTCCTGCGATCTCGGCGCTCAGCATCTTGGCGTTGCTTCCGGTGATCATTACCCTGTAGCCGGAGTCCGCAAGCCTTCTTGCGAATTTCTCCCATCCTTCAACCACTTGGATTTCATCCAGATAGATGGCAGGCTTCCTGTCTGGGTAAAGTTCCTGGTATGAGTCGAGAATGATGCCAAGTTCGGACGCATCGGTAAAATCGAGCCTTTCGTCCTCGAAATTGAAGAAGAGGATGTCCTCCCGGACGCTTTTCCCACGTTTGAGCCGCGCCTGGATGTCCTGGTAGAGAAGGTACGACTTGCCGGCTCTCCGCAGTCCGACCAGAACATAGTTTGTGTCGTCCCCGAAACACATGTCCCTTGGGGTCAATGAATATGTCGGGACGGCTTCCTGCCTTTCCATTATGATTCTTTTGACGAGCTGCTTGTCCATATCCTGTGGCTTAAAAGTATACTTTGCAAATATAGCGATTTTCTTAAAGTATACTTTCAAATCAAGAATTCGCTTTGATAGTTTGTATTAAATCGTAAAAAGTCGTATTTTGTGGATTGCTTCGGCCAGGTTCGGCCGGGGCGGAAAAGTTCATTGACATATTGAATTTTCCTTGTGTATTCCTTGAATATTAGGTAAATTTGTGTGCTGGATTTCGGTGGAGCGACCTGCTCCCGCAGAATCTACGGCATCACACGTTGTTTGACAAGTCGGGTCTCTGGAAATGGCCGAAAAGGTACATTTTTTTGAGAAAAAACATCTATCGTGTCGAAAAATAAAGGTCTAAAAATCTCTGCCCCAACTAAATGCGAAAATTAGAGTCAGAGACCATATTCCATCAAAACAAGGATTAAGACTTTATCGCGTCGGTGACCAGGCCATCGAGCTGCGGGTCAGAGACCATAT
>CAVCDF010000067.1:0-3764 GCA_963600795.1 Anaerotignum sp.
CTATCGAGCAGATCAACGTCTCGCCGGTGGGCAAGTTCCAGTTCATCCTGGCCAAGCTCATCCCTCTCTGGATTCTCGGCTTCCTGATAATGGCCTTCGGCCTGGTCGTCGCGAGGCTGGTCTATGGAATCGTGCCGGAGGGCAGTCTGGGGACGCTTCTGCTGTTCTCCTCGGTCTATGTGCTGGTCGTGTCAGGTTTCGGACTGATCGTGTCGAACTATGCCTCGACCCTGCAGCAGGCTATGTTCGTCAACTACTTCTTCATAATGATCCTCTTCCTGATGGGAGGAATGTTCACCCCGGTCGCCAGCATGCCGGGATGGGCGCAGGTCATCGCCGCTCTCAATCCGCTGAAATACTTCATCGAAGTGATGCGGCTTGTCTATCTGAAAGGCAGCACGTTCATCGACATGGTCCCGCAGTTCCTGACTCTCTGCGGCTTCGCCCTAGTCTTCGGCATCTGCGCCGTCGTCACTTACAGGAAATCCAGCTAGACAGCCGCAGCCGAACTTTTAGAAGAATGGCCGCCGGAATGTGAAGAATTCTCGGCGGCCATCAAGTTTACGTGATTTTTGAATATCTTTGCAGCCGTAACCGGCATCATATTGCCAATTAAAGCATCAGACAATGAAACGAACTCTGACAATCATCGCGGCAGCCGTAACCATTGCCGCAACCACTTTGTTTTACGCTCCGGCAGCCCGCGCACAGGCTCCGCAGGAATGCAACGAAATCAGCGTAGGCTACGGACAGCTGACCTTTATGGACGCGGCCCACTTCTTCGGCGGCGCGCTGGCAACCTTGTTCACGGCCGGCTACGCCACATTCGACAATTTCAAGTCCTACGGTTCCGTCAACGCCGAGTACTACCGCGCGCTCGGCAACGTGGTGTCCCTCGGAGCGGCGTTCTCCTGGTTTGGAGGCTCGGCGGACATCGTCGACAACGAAAAAGTGAAGACCGGGACTTCCGAATATTCAGGAATCGCAATCATGCCGGCGGCGAAGTTCTACTGGTTCCGGAAGCAGCACGTGGCGATGTACTCGAAGGCGGCCATGGGTCTTATGCTGCTCAAGGACCACGATGCCGAAGCCGATGCGCAGCAGTACGACCCTTATTTCATGGCTCAGCTGTCGCTTGTTTCAATCCAGTTCGGCGGAGAGCGTCTGAAAGGCTACCTCGAATTCGGCGGCGGAGCCCAAGGCCTCGCCATCATCGGACTGAACTACGCCTTCTGATTCATCCGTCATATTCCGGCGTCTGAATATTCCTAGAACCTCAGGGCGAGACGGCCGAGGACTGTCGTGCCGGCGGTAGGGATGAAGCCGATCTGGTAGTAGCGGTTGGAGTCGGGATGACCGGCGGACTCGCAGATGGCCGAGTAGACCCAGCCGGAGGTGGCCACGCGGGCGTTGAAGATGTTGTTGACGTCCAGGCCCAGACGGATCTCCTTCAGGAAGCCGCGGAGCTTGACCGGATAGTCGAAGCTGACTCTCGACAGCGAATAGGCAGGGAGTGACCTGTCCTTGTTCTGGGTGTTGTCAAGGTACTGGCGGCTCACAAAGGAGGTGTGCCAGGTGGCCTGCACACCCTTGAACCTGAAGATAGCGAACCCGTTGGCGATGGCGGACGGCGAGAACGCCAGCGTGGAGTTGTCGTAGTGGATGGTCCTGCTTCCGTTGTCCCAGTCCTCGACGACCTCGTCGAAGTCCTTGATTTTGTTAAGGCTCAGGGCGGCGTTCGCCTCAAGAGTGAGCCAGGAAGCCACGTCTGCGCCGAAAGTCAGCTCGACACCCGCACGGTAGGAATCCTTGATGTTGGTGGTGAGATTCTCCCCGATGTCGCTGACAAGGCCAGTCTGAACGAACTGGTTGACATAGTCCATATAGTAGAGGTTCACTCCCCCGCGCAAAGCCTGGCCTGAGTACTGGTAGCCGAGTTCCCAGTCATTTACCCTCTCGGCCTCAGGTGCGGGATAGCTGCCGTTGTCCGTGAAGTTGTTGCGCTCAGGCTCGCGGTTGCTGACGGCGAAAGAGGCATAGGCCTTGTGATTGCCCGCCACATAACTCAGGCCGACCTTCGGATTGAAGAAATTGTAGTCCTCGTCGATGTCCAGACGCTGGTTGACGTAGGAACCGTCCTCCTGCTCGATGAACTTGTCGTTGATGCCGTCGGTCCTGTAGGTAACCCTCCTGTACTGAAGGTCGGCGAAAGCCGTGAAATGCCCGCCGAACTGTCTGGAAGCCTTGACGAAAGCGCTGCAGTCATTCTTCCAGGCGTCGGAATCGTAGTAGGTGTAGCGGCCGCTGTCCAGATCGGTGTCGTCAAGGCCGGCGAGAACAGGGTACTTCGCCACCACTGCCGGACTGCCCACATAGGTGAGGTAGCCGAAATGGTTGCCCCAGAACTTCTGGGCGGAGAGACCTCCGATGATGTCCCAGCCGTCAGCGTTGTAGTTGAGATTGTAGACAAGGCCGCCTGCGTTCTGTGACAGACCTTTCTGACGGACGAAATCCGTACGCTTGACCTTGTTTCCTTCGGAATCGGTGAAGGAAGCGAAGCCAAACTTGGACAGTTTGTTGTTCGGGCGGAACTCGTCATAGTAGCCGTAGCCGTAGGTATAGTGCAGCGAAAGGCTGGTCTTCCAGGCCTCGCTGATGTTCCAGGAGGCGGACAGGATGTTGTGATCCTGCCAGAAATTGTCAGTGGTCTTTGGCCAGAAGGAGCCGTCGTTCATAGTGTGGCGGGTCATGGCGTAAGTCTCCGGATCCATCGATTCGTAGAGGGAATTGTACTTTCCGAGGCCCACGCGGTACATGTCCGCATAGGTCTTGATGCCTGTGGAAGCCCCGTAGGTGCCGTCCATTATCGACAGGTCGTCTGTGCCGGCGGTAACCCCGTTCCAGGCCTGGCCGGTGTGTTCATAGTTGCCGATGTTGCGGTAACGGACAATGAAATTCCTGCCCAGCCAGCTGAGACCCGCGTACCAGGAGCCGGACCGTCCGGCCGTTCCGTGGACATAGCCGTCCGTCCCAGTGGTATGGAACGCCCCGTCGGCCACGAAATGCTTCCCGAGAAGTCCGGTGGACATCGAAAAGCCGGTGTTGTAGGTGTTGTAGCTGCCGTAGGAGGCGTTCAGTTCCACGAACGGGTCGTAGGACGGAGCCTTGGTGCGGAGAGCCACCGAACCTCCGAACGCACCGTCACCGTTGGTGGACGCTCCCACCCCCCTCTGGATCTGCACATTCTCGAGAATCGATGAATATCCGTTCATATTCGCCCAGAAGACGCACTGGTCCTCAGGCGAGTTGAGCGGCACGCCATCGATTGTTACGTTGATTCTGGAGTCCCCGGCCCCTCGGATGCGCATATAGGTGGTGCCGGTGCCCATTCCGTTCTCGCTCCAGGCCAGCACGCCGGGAGTCGAGGAGAAGAGGAAAGGAAGTTCCTTTCCTGTGGCTGAGAAACTTGAAAGTTCCTTGCGGCTGATGTTGGCGACGGCGTAAGGGGCGTTCTTCTGCGCCCGGACTGCGCTTACGACAGCACCGTCAAGAGTTTCCACCTTTGAAGTGTCAGGCAGGCTCTGCGCTCCGAGAGCCTGCGGAGAGAGTGCGGCGAAGGCCGCGGCTAAAAACAAAAAACCTCGCATAATTTTGAATATTAATGCAAGGGGCTGCCGTTGACGGCATTGTGAGACATCGCTTCCCTTCGGCGGCATTGCCCGCATCAGGTTCATTGGGTATGATCTCAACCGGACGAATTGCCC
>CAVCDF010000068.1:0-2984 GCA_963600795.1 Anaerotignum sp.
TCTCCCTGTTGCGCCAGTCCACCTGGCTGACAGCCTGCATGGCGGTCTCGCCGATGACCACCCTGTAGTCCTCACCGTTTACGAACATGGCTACCTCCCGGCTTTAGTGATGTGGAGGCAGTTCCTCTCGATGTCCCTGACGGTCACGCCCCTTCTGAACCGTCTTCTCTTTACGAGGTCCTTGACCGCCCTCTTCGGGACAATCCTGATCCTTCCGCCGAGCCGGAACACGTAATACCTCAGCCCCGTGGCGGCGGCGAGCCTGTCGGCCTTCTTGGCCGCGCGCCTCACCCTCGCCGTGAACACGGCGCGCCCGAGCCTCCAGCACGCCGTTCTGATCTTCTGATAAATCCTTTCAAAAAAGTCCATGTCACCATATGTTCTTTGCCGAAGGGCGTCCGCCCATCAGCGGTGTGAATTCTACCTGTCTCGCCCCTCTCTGGAGCAGCCATATCGCCCCCTCGTCAGCGTCCGGGGCGTCGTCGTGGACGCGGCTTCCCCGCTCGAGGGCCAGCGTCTGCTCGAGTCCGACCTGCATGTCGGGGTCGTCCCTCTTCGCCTCGTTGTACCAGACGAAGCCCCGCTCCCAGAGCGGGCTGACCGCCTCGATCCTCTGGAGCTTCTCCGGCTTTTTGCGCCTGTCGGGCGTGACCGGCAGCTGGTAGCCCCTCAGGTCGCCCTCGGTGGCGAACTCGTCCAGGATGATGTCCTGCATGAAGTTCGCCTCCATGTAGAAGCGCACGGCGGCGGTGTCCCTCGTCCTCTCGTAGAGGTCGTAGAGCCACCGCACCATCTCCCCGACCGTGGCCTGGCGCACGAAGCAGTCTATCAGGTGCAGCTCGCTGCCCGTCCTGCCCCACAGGCGGCACGCCTTGTAGTCGTTGGCGGTGGTGGAGCGGAAGGACGGGTCGGTGTAACACACGAGCGCGTCATACCTCGCCAGCGGGAGCGTCCGCTTCCATCGGATCCACTCGTTCTTGAATATTCCCCCTCCGGCGATCGGGTTGTGCATCATCTCCTTCTCCCAGGCCCTGTAGCCCACGAAGTCCCGGTACGTCTCCGCCTCCTCCTTCGTCCATTTCTCCTTCCACACGGGGTCGCCGTTGCGGTCCACCGCTGTCACCCTGGAGAGCAACACCCCCTTCGTGGAGGCGATGTTCTGCAGGACGGAAGTCTTGCTGATGAGGTTGCCGACCATTATGAAGCGGCCGCGTCCCACGTCAAGCGAGCCGAAGAGCGCCTCCTTGACCCAGTCGGTCATCTCGCGCACCCTCCGCTCGTTGCGGCACAGCTCATCGTCGTCGAGGTCGTCGATGACGATGTAGTCCGGCCTCGCCTCCCTGTCCCTGAGTCCCCGGGGCGACTGCCCCCTGCCGCAGGCCAGGAACTTGACCCCGGAGTTCGTCTTGAACTCCCCGTCGAGCCACGAGCCGTCGTTCCTCTGCTCCCCGAAGTCGGCGATGAGCCTCTGGTTGGCCTCAAGCTCCGCCTGGATGTCTCCGAGCAGACGGTCGGCGCTGTCCTCGGACTTGCCGACGATGACCATGAAGTTGATGAGCCTCTTCGGCTGGAACATCAGCCAGAGGGGGATGAATATGTCGAAGTGGGTGGATTTGGCGTGGCCGCGCGGCCACATGAACACCGCCTTGAGGTTGGGCGTGCTCCTGACCGTCCTCGCCGCCTCGTTGTGGAACGGGGCGTTGTGGACCGTCCTGACGGTCTCCCCGGTCGTCTTGTCCCTCAGCTGTAGGAAATGCGGGAAGTAGTACTCGCAGAAGGCCGCGTAGTTGTCCAGCAGCCTCGCCTTGCGCCGCTCCCTCCCGGCGGGGGTCTCAGCCTTGAGCGCGCCGGTGTCGGTGATCGACTGCACCTGCCTGCACCTCTCCTTCCAGAGTTCGTAGGCCTTTTTCTTGTCCTGCGCCGTAGCCATCTCCGTCTCCTACTTTATTCCCATCTGCTCGGTGATGTACATGTCCTGGTACTTGTTGATGACCCGCATCAGGGCGGGAGTCACCTCGGGGTCGGTCTGCGAGCGGTACTCGAGCCACTTGCTGAAGGCCATGAAGACCTCTATCGCGTCCACGACGTTGGCCTTCTTGTCGAGTTTCTCGATGACGGAGGAGAGCTTGGCGAGCTTGTCGCCCAGCCCCGCTATGAGCGTCGGGTCGTCCGAGCCGTTGACCTGCGTGATCAGGTTGTCGATGGTGAGCAGGAGCTTGTTCACGAGCTCCGGCCTCGTTATGTTCTGCGCCGCCCTGGTCTCCTTCCATCCGCCTCCCTGGCACCATCTCGACACGGTGGGTCGGGAGGTCCCGATGCGGTCGGCTATCTCCTCCATCCCCATGCCGGACATGTAGAGCTGCCTGGCGACCGCCTTCCTGTTTTCTGATTCCTTCTTTGTCATATAAAATCGGTCAAAGTTTGCCAAAGATGTCAAAACGTGACGGCCCGGGCAAGAAAGTCTGCAACGGTTGCACAATGTTATGAAACGTTTGCACAATAGTGTGCAACGTGTGCACAACTATTTTGCGGAGAGCGCGGATAGCGGTATCATTGCGGAAAAACACACGGAAAAATGCCAAGAGTGAGGATAACGAACGAGTCGCTGAACGACTACGGCACCAGGGTGCTGACGTCCGGGGTGGACATCAGCCAATACCAGCGCAACCCCGTCCTGCTGTACATGCACAGGAGGGGCGAGGTCATCGGCTGCGTGCGGGACATCAGGGCGGAGGCCGGGGAGATCACCGGCGAACTGGAGTTCGACGAGGCCACGGAGCTGTCGTCGAGGATCAAGAGGCAGTTCGAGTTCGGCAGCCTGAGGATGGTGTCGGCGGGCCTCGACATCCTTGAGACGAGCGGCGACCCTTCGCTGATGCTCCCGGGGCAGACGTGCGACACGGTCACCAGGAGCAGGCTCTTCGAGGTGTCGGTGGTGGACATCGGCGCCAACGATGACGCGCTGGTCCTCCGCAGGGACGGGG